>JAFGGE010000020.1 GCA_016930745.1 Sedimentisphaerales bacterium | reverse complement strand
TACTCCGGCATGCAAAATTCGATCGCATGCGTTCCTTGTACCTCTTTCTCCCCGGATTCCGCGCCCCAGTCCAAAAGGACCAGCATGGCCATATCGCCCGGCCTGTATTTCATCAGCCCCATCGGAGGTTGTGGCCAAGCCTGCTTATCTGTCGGCAGTTTGGATTGCAGATACTCCTGATTCTCACGAATCCATTCATCCTCGATAAAACGCCAGCCCGATTTGAATTCCTGAAGAAATCTGGCCTTGTCCCACTCCATCCAGATCGGAATCTGATTCACTTTATACGGAAAGCTTCCATGAAAGGGCTCCCCCAGTCCGGTAGGCAAACCGGAAATGGTCAATTCATTATCCCTTTCAAACCAGCAGCCCGTGACCCAGGTCGAACCGGCCCACCACGCCGTCAAAGCGGTCACCCAGGGCATCTTGGAGACGGCAAAATAGGCATCCCATTTATTGTCTTCATCGCCGGGATAGAATCCCTTGAGAATGAAATAGCAAAGCAGTTCCCCATCCGGAGATATCGCGGACCGGCGAGGATAGAGGATTCCCTTTACCCAGGCCCCCGATTGCAGTTCATAGGTCTTCAAGTCCCATTGGAGAACATGCCACCAGCGGCTCGGGCCCCGGCGAAAGACCACCGCTGTATCCGCCTGGGCCGCCACCATCGCATGCAATCGGCAAGGGGGGTGTTTGGGCTCCTCATTCATTGCATATTTCCCGCATTTGTTCTCCTTGTCCATATATTCTACCCTTCCTGTCGAAAAACGACAAGCCCGTAGCGCTGATTCAATGTTTTCCTTGTTGTCATTCCCGCGAAGAGCCTGCCCCCGGCTGAAACGGGGGCGGGAATCCAGTCTTCCTCCTGTCCCCTATCTCCTTCCCTCAAGATTTTTCCTTACCCGACAAAGGCTTTTTTCCGATGTGAAGGCATTGTGGAAAAGAAAATCGCCGGGAGGGTATGGCTGTTTTTCGTAAAATCGGCCGGATCAGGGCCTAGAACGCTGAAAAACGCTCTATTTTCGGACGTTGAGGCTGCCGGGCGGGTAACCGGGATAAGGATTGGATTTACATGGGAAAACCATTTTGGTATACTATAGGCAGAGAATTCGAATGCAGACAGGGTGGTCCAGGCAGACCAGAAAGGGTGATCGCGGAGAGCCGGTGAGCAATCCAGCAAAACAAGCCGCTCGGCCCTATAAGGTATGGTGTGCAATGATGTTGCTTGCCGTACTAGCTCCCTTTGCGTCCGCCCAGTCCAAACAGCCCGCCGCCTTAGGATCTATCGGCCTCTATGACCTCCGCGAGACCTCGCCCGACCTGACCGGCAGGGATATCACGATTGCCGCCGTCTGCCGCAGCCTGACCTACATCGCCGGGCAGCCTCAGGACGATTACCAGCTCAATACCGCCCATGCCTGCTTTTTGGGCAGCGAAATCCTGTTTCCCGATCCGTTTACCCTGTCCGGCGGCGTTTCCGACCATGCCACCGCGATCGGAGGGATCCTGATCGGACGTGATGAAAACGCTTCCACACCCGACTTGGGCCCGTTCCTCTATGAAGGCATCGCCCCGCAGGCGAATCTGCACGTCTATGAGTTCTGGCGGTTTATCCGCAATCATGTATTGGATAACCAACCCATTGACGCGGCTGTTTTGACCCTGAGCGTCGGCATTCCCTACGAAGACTGGTGGACCCGCGGCATTCAGCGGATCGCCGAGCGGGATTCGATTCTTATCGTCGCAGGGATTGGGAACGGCGCCGACGTCAGCGATCCGCTGCTGTATCCCGCGGCGGGGGCCAACATTATCGCCGTGGGCGTTGTGGATGCGGCACTGAGCCCGGATGGGCACAGCCTGGACCGGTTTTCTCTGCCCTACGCGGCCCATTCCAGCGCCGGCCCGACTGCGGATCGCCGCTGCAAACCCGATCTGGTCGCGCCGAGTAATTGTCTGATTCCCAATGCCGACAGCGAAGATGGTTATCATCCGGCGGGGAACTGGACCAGCTTTTCCACACCGATTGTATCCGGCTCGGCGGCCCTGTTGCTTCAAAAGGCCCAGGCCGACCCGGTCATGGCCGAAGCTATCCGGGCCGATGGGGGCAATAATGTGATCCGGGCGATCCTCATGAACTCGGCGGCCAAGCTGCCCTTCTGGCACAAGGGCCGGCCCGACCCATCCGACGATCACGAAAGTCCGCTGGATTACCTTCAGGGAGCCGGGATGCTCGACATGAAAACCGCGATGGATCAGCTTATGGCCGGACCCGGCGATGGAGAGGGTAACAAATCCGCCGGCTGGGACAGCTTTCCCATCGAGCGCAGCGGCCTGTTCGAGATGTATTATGATCTGACCGTCGGGCCGGAGGATCGATTTATCGAGGCCACCCTGGTATGGAACCGGCACTTCCGGGATGAATATCCTTTTGAGGCGATTCCCGATGCCGACAGCGATCTGCGTCTGGAAATCCGGGCTATCGATCCGGACAATCCCGACCGGCCCATCGTCATCGACTACAGCGACAGCACGCAGGACAATGTAGAACATATTCATTGCCCCGTTCTGGCTGGTTATTCCCGGTATCAGATCGTCGTAAGCTGCAAGCAGGCCACCGGCGAGCAGTTGCAGGCGGGCCGGGAGAGCGAACCGTTTGCCCTGGCCTGGAGGACCACGGATCGATTCTATGCGGAAAGCCAGTGGTGGAACGACCTGAACGCCGATGGGACCATCGACGACCTGGACCGGCTGGCTTACAGCGCATTCGAGCGGTTTGCCGGACTGCTGGATGGTAAAAACTGGACCAGCAAGATGCTCAAACTCACGCCGGAGCGCATCGAACTGCTTAAGGCCCACTGGAACCGCTGGAAACCCTTCCTCACCCTCGACAGCGAAACTACCGAACTGACTACCCGATAACTACCATCTATTAAGTCGTAATAGCGATTGTGCGGAGATCCAATTATGTGAAAGTGGCCACCATTTTATTGCGCTATTATCACGTATTACGGGTCTATTATGCGCGTTCGATTGGCGCATATTTGAGTACGGATGATTTTCAAAATCTTACAAATCCTTTGATTTTTTGGTTGAAATCGCTGGTCTTCTTGGTAGGGTATGCCAAACGTTGATGGGGATACTCTATCCCGCTGTATCCGTGCTGAAATAGCATAAATTGATTGTAATACTAAACTTGTGAAAGGATGAGGTGTACTCTTATGGCAGAAGAAAAAAAAGGTATGCAGTCGCTCATGGCTGAAAATCGCAAGTTTCCCCCGCCTGCGAATGTGCAGTCGAACGCCTGGATCAGCAGCATGAAGCAGTATAAGGAAATGTGGGAAAAGTCAATTAACGATCCGGACGGATTCTGGCTGGAACAGGCCGAGAGCCTGACCTGGTTCAAACAGCCGACCAAAAGCCTGGAATATACCTGGGACACCAAGGCCCGCAAGATCGAGCACACATGGTTTGCCGACGGCGAATTGAACGTGTCCTACAACTGCCTGGACCGCCATCTGGGCACCCCTCGCGAAAATAAGGTCGCTATCCTGTGGCAGGGGGAAAACGAAGATGCGGTCCAGAAGCTCACCTACAAACAAATGCATACCGAGGTCTGCAAGTTCGCCAATGTCCTCAAGAGCAAAGGCGTCCGCAAGGGCGACCGCGTGGCGATCTATATGCCGATGGTGCCCGAGCTGGCGATCGCGATGCTGTCCTGCACCCGGATCGGGGCGATCCACTCGATCATCTTCGGCGGATTCAGCGCCGACGCCATCAAGGGGCGGGTCAACGATTCCGACTGCAAGATGCTGATCACCTCCAATGTGTCTCTGCGTGCCGGCAAGCATATCCTACTTAAAAAGATCGCCGACGAGGCCCTGCTCGATTGCCCGACCATTGAGACGGTGATCGTGACCAAGGTAGACGGCAAAACCTGCGACATGAAGGCCGGACGGGATTTCTGGTATCACGACGAGATGGCCAAGGCCAGCGCCGAGTGCGAACCTGAACACATGAACGCCGAAGATCCGCTGTTTATCCTGTACACCTCCGGCTCGACGGGAAAGCCCAAGGGCGTAGTCCACACCACAGCCGGCTATCTGCTGCATACCTCTTTCAGCCATAAGGTCATTTTCAATATTCATGAAGATGATATTTACTGGTGCACCGCCGATATCGGCTGGGTCACCGGGCACAGTTATATTGTGTACGGCCCGCTGGCCAACGGCGCCACCAGCCTGATGTTCGAAGGCGTCCCGACCTATCCGGACGCCGGACGCTTCTGGCACGTCTGCGACAAGTTCAAGGTCACCGTCTTCTATACCGCTCCCACCGCGATCCGCGCCCTGATGCGTCTGGGCGAGGAATGGGTGACCAAATACAAGCTCGATTCCCTGCGGATTCTGGGCACGGTGGGCGAACCCATCAATCCCGAGGCGTGGATCTGGTATTATGAGAAGGTCGGACACAGCAAGTGTCCGATCGTGGATACCTGGTGGCAGACCGAGACGGGCGGCATTCTGGTTACGCCGCTGCCGGGCGCCCACACGCTCAAGCCGGGCAGCGCCTGCAAACAGTTCTTCGGCGTGGATACCGTCGTGCTGCATGACGATGCGTCGGTATGCAAGGTCAACGAAGGCGGCAAGCTGTGCATCCGTAAACCCTGGCCCGGCATGATGCGCACGATGTGGGGCGACCACGACCGCTTTGTCGATACGTATTTCACGATGTTCGACAATGTGTACTTCACCGGCGACGGCTGCCGCGTCGACGAGGACGGCGATCACTGGCTGATGGGCCGCATCGACGACGTGGTGAATGTCTCCGGACACCGCATCGGCACCGCCGAGGTGGAAAGCGCTTTGGTGAGCCACGCCAAGGTCGCCGAGGCCGCCGTTACGCCGATCCCGCATGAGATCAAGGGACAGGGCTTGTACGCCTATGTCACGCTGGTCGAGGGCGTGGAAGAAAGCGATGCCCTTAAGAAAGAGCTGATCATGCACGTCCGCAAGGAGATCGGCCCCATCGCCGCTCCGGAAGCGATTCAGTTCGCTCCGGCCCTGCCCAAGACCCGTTCGGGCAAGATCATGCGTCGTATCCTGCGGAAGATCGCCGAGAAGGACACAGGCTCTCTGGGCGATATTACCACCCTGGCCGATCCGAGCGTCGTTGAGAAGCTCATCGCCGGCCGCGGATAAACAACCGGTTCAAACACAATCCGGCCGGGCGCAATTTCTTTGCGTCCGGCCTGTTTTCTTGAAAGGAAGCAATCATGTCGGAACAAAAGGTCATGAATCGGTGGCTCGTAGTGGTTGGCGGCATCCTCATTCAGCTTTGTCTTGGCGCCATCTACGCCTGGTCGGCGTTCACGGGTAAACTGACCGAGGCCGGCTACGAGAAATGGCATACCCAGGTCATTTTTTCCGTGGGTTTGCTGACGTTTGCCGTGGTTATGGCTTTCATTGCCGGCAAATGGCAGAAAAAGGTCGGACCCAAAAAAGTGGCCATCACAGGGGGTATTGTACTCGGCCTGGGGTATGTTCT
>JAFGGE010000019.1 GCA_016930745.1 Sedimentisphaerales bacterium | reverse complement strand
GGCCCGGGCAATCGCGACGCGCTGCCGCTCTCCACCGGAAAGCTGATAGGGTTTATGCCTTAATCGCTGGGCCAATCCCATTTGTTCCAATAGTCGCCTTGCCCTCGGCAGTACCTGTTTTTTTTGACCGAGCCATCCGAGCGTGCCCGTGGCCGCCATCGCCGGCAAAACGGCATTTTCCAGCACGGTTAATTCGTCCAGAAGATGATAAAACTGAAATACGAATCCCACCCTTTTATTGCGAAAATGGTTCAGGCGGGCGCCGCGAAAAGAATCCAGCCGCTGGTTCTCAAAAAAAACCTGGCCGGAATCGGGTTTGTCCAGCGCGCCTAAGATATGCAGGAAAGTGCTTTTTCCGCTGCCGGAGGCGCCAATGATCGCTACGAACTCACCCGCTTTCATGGCAAAATCAACGCCCCGGAGAACGGCAAGGCGATTTTGTCCCATCCGATACGATTTACAGACTTGTTTGGAGATAAGGATCTGCGCCATGGGTTTTGCTCACAACTGGTTGACCTGTAGGATTTCGACGGGACGCCGGCGGGCGGCCTGGAGGGTTGGAAGGATCGCCCCCGCCTGACAGGCCAGAACAGCCAGGACAAGAATCAAACCCACCGTCTGCCATTCGATCGTATTGGGTATCTCGCCGATGGCATATACGCTGCGGTCCCAAAGCTGCCAGTTGAAACGGGCGAACAGCCAGCCCTCCAAATCGTTGATTCGGACCAGAAAGGCACAACCGGCTCCCGCACCGAGAACCGAACCAAGCAGCCCGACTAGAGCCGCAAAGGATAAAAAGATCACGATCACATCCGCACAGGAAGCCCCGACGCTTTTGAGGATACCGATGTCTTTGGATTTGTAGCTGACAATCATGTAAAACACGACAAAGATGATGAAAACCGTGATTACCCCCAGCATGAGAAACAGAAAAATAAGCATGGTCTGCTCTTTTTCCATTGGTGCGATTGCAGCCCGTCGATTGACAATCCAGTTTTCCACGCGGACGCGATCAAGAAGGTCTGCGTAGGGACTTTCCCGATGATCGGCGATAAACGCACTCCACAGATCCTGCACTTTCCTGGTTCCTATGGCCAGGTTTGTTTCCGGTTTGAAACGAATATGCACGGCGGAAATACGAGGCGTTTCCCCGGCCATGCCAAACAGGATCTGGGCCTTTTCCAAGGGAATATAGATCGTGTTGCCGTCGACCTTGACCAGACCGGAATGGCTGTCATCGCTGTATAAAAACGATTCGGTCAGTACCGCATCCAAATCCGCCCGCGCCAGGGCTCCCCGCGCCGTCAACGGAAAGGTGCTAAGAATCAACTCCATCTGAGGCGGCGTGGACGAATGAGCATACACTCCCGCCCGGTCGCGCTGCCACCACATTTTATCGATGCCCACCACACAACCCGGCTTGTCGGGGGCATAGAGGGGAACAAAAGCCATCGCCGGGTTATCGTTACGATAATGCAGCGTTTTGGCAAATCCGGTCACCCGGCTGTGCCGTTCGGGATCGATCCCCATGATCTCAATACCCAGATTCTGCTCGGAGCCGGGACGGCTGAGAAGACCGTAACTTTGGACTACCGGCGATACGGCAAAAACAGACGGCTCTGCCTGCAACCTTAAAAGCAGTTGCTCATAATAGGGAAATCCCACAAGCGAATCCGTGCTGATGATGCAGTCTCCGACAAAATCATGATTTTTTTCACGAAAGCCGTCGACCAGCCCGTTCATGACCGTCATCACGACAACCACGATGAAAACGCACAGCGCCACCGCCAGAACCGCCAGCAGCGTAATCGGGCGTCGCAGGAGATAACGTTTTGGCAAAATGAGTTTATACATCGGTTCATTCGTACCGCAGAAGCCGAACCGGTCGAACCCGCGCGGCGGCCACCGCCGGGATCAGGGCGCCGATACCGGCGGCCAGGATCGCCGCCAGGCTGACCCAGACGACAGCGGACAGATCCACTTCATTGGGAATCCGGCTGAACAGATAGGTGCTGCTTTTCCAGAGTTTTAGGCCAAAGACCATACCGATCCATCGCTCGATGGGATTGACGTTATGGGTGACAAGAATACCCAGAACCGCCCCCAGAATCGCCCCGACAACTCCGATACCAAAACCGAATACAATATACAGCCAGGCCACAGACCAGGATCCCATACCGCAACTTTTAACGATCGCCACATCCTTTCGTTTGGTCATGACGATCAGATAGAAAATGCAGAAGATCAGCAGGATCGCCCCGACGCTGACCACTCCGAAAATAAGCATCAGCATTTGCATCTGTTTACGATATTCCCCGGCCAGGACGGCCTGTATCTCCTGCGAGGTCTTGATGGAGGCCGGAATATAAGCATGTCGGGAGGACCACTGATTCCAGACGGTCTGGACGGCGATTTTCCCCTGCGGCGGCGCCACACCGGACGACAGACGAATCTGGATCATATCGGCGACGGTTCCCTGATCGGGATACAGGCTTTGCGATAGAACCTCGATCGGCAGATAGATGGTATTTTCGTCCATATCATGAACGCCGGTGAAAACGATATCCGTAATCGTAAATTTTAGGGTTTGGCGTTTAAAGCGGACTTCGGAAGAAGCTGTCTCCTGTGTTGCCTGCGGCTCCACACGGGCCCGGCCGGTGGTAAGCATGACCCGCTTGCCGATGTATTCTTCCAGGATCGCAGCGTTATCATATTCATCGGTGATCTCATCGGGATCGGAAATCACCCCGATGCCGACGAATCCGCCGGAGGCGGCCTCTACATCCTCCATGGCAAAGCTTGGCTCGCGTGCATCCTGTTGCCGCAACAGGAATTCCCGAAAAGAGGTTATCCGAGATCGCTCGGCCAGGTCGATCCCCCAGACCTGGGCGGCACGCACATCTCCTTTGCCGATCAATAACAATCCCTGCCCGCTGAGCACGGCGGTCGCCCCCCGGATATCGGGGTGCTCTTGCAGCATGGCCAGAAGATCGTCAAAATCCTGTATCTTGGGGCCCAGGGCCGAAATGACGACATCGCCCATATGCTCGGAAGCGCCGTTTTCAAAGGCCTTGATAAAACCGGTAAACAGGCTGGCGACGGCGATTAATAAAGCGCAGGACATAGCGACGGCCAAAATGCTCAGCAGAACGATCTTCTTGCTCTGAAGATATCGTAACGACAGAAATAGGCTCAAATGGTTCATCGCTTTATGACCGTCATAATCTTGTTATTCAATGCTGAAAACTTGATTCTTTCGTTTTAGTAAAGATTCTTATTCTCCGGCTCCCGGCAAATTTTTGAGCAGCGGAAAGAGGATGACGTCCCGAATACTGGTCGCATTGGTCAACAACATGATCAACCGATCCACGCCGATGCCCAGACCGCCGGCCGGAGGCATCCCGTATTTCAAGGCCGTGACGAAATCCTCGTCCATCGTGGCCATCGTCTCTTCCTGGCCTTTGAGCTGAAGCCGGAAATTTTCCTCCTGCACCGCCGGATCGTTCAGCTCGGTATAGGCATTGGCCAGTTCCATACAGCCGATGAACAACTCAAACCGCTCGGCATACCGGGGATCGGTTTTACTGCGGCGGGTCAGGGGACACAACGCCGCCGGATAATCGACGACAAAAGTCGGATTCACAAGATGCTGCTCGACCGTTTCTTCAAAGACTTCATTGATGACCACATCGTCGTCCATATTCGCTTCGGGGATGCCGAGCTGCCGGGCTTTCTGACGAACCGAGGGAAGATCATGAATGTCGCAACCGGCATATTCCGAGAGAAGGTCGGCATAACGGGCTTTGCGCCAGGGCCGGGAATAATCGATCGTCTTTTCCCCAAAAGGCAGAACGATTCCCTCGCAATGCTGTTCAATCAGCATGCTGATGAGCTCCTCGGTGATCTCCATCATCACATGATAATCCGCATACGCCTGATACAGCTCCATCATGGTGAATTCCGGATTGTGGCGGGTGCTGAGGCCCTCATTGCGGAAATTGCGGTTGATCTCAAACACCTTTTCCATCCCTCCCACCAGCAATCGCTTAAGAAACAGCTCGGGCGCAATGCGAAGGAACAGGTCCATATCCAGCGTATTGTGATGCGTAATAAAGGGTCGGGCGGCCGCTCCTCCGGCGATGCTCTGCATCATCGGAGTCTCTACTTCACAGAAGCCTCTCTCGCTGAGAAACCTCCGCATACCAGCAAGAATGTCGCTTCGTTTTCGAAAGCGGACCATCACCTCCGGATTGGCCCAGAGATCCACATACCGCTGTCGATAGCGCAGATCGACATCGGCCAGACCATGATACTTCTCCGGCGGAGGGAGCAGGGCCTTGCTGAGCAGAGTAACGTTTTCCGCCCAGATCGTGATTTCTCCGGTTTTGGTCTTTCCGAGCTGTCCTGACGCTCCAACCAGATCGCCGAGATCCAGTAACTTGATAAACTCCCATTGTTCGTCCAACAGCTTTTTGCTCAGCCCCAACTGGATCGTGCCGGTCCAGTCGCGAAGGGTAATAAAGATCAGCTTGCCGATATCCCGCAGCAGGACAATTCGTCCGGCGGCACAGGCGGTTTGCCCTTCCTGATCGTCGCTATAGCGCGACTGGATCTCGGATGCAGGCCTGGAGCCCTCATACCGCCCGCCATAGGGATCGATCCCCACCTGTCGCAGACGAGCCAGTTTTTCCCGTCGCTGCTGCTGCAGCTTGCCCGGGGTCGGTTGTTCGTTCAATTTCGTTCCCTCGACAACATTCATTGAAAGAGCGATTGTTCGATCTGTTTGGCCTGCAGGATAAGCAGGCCCAGGGCCAGTTGCGGATCCGATTGTAGTGTTTCCTCGATCGAATGACGGACCATGGGACTGGCATTGTTGTCATGATCGGCCTTGGCAAGCACTTCGTTGGCGCGCTGTACATCGATCATTTTCTGCAGCTCGCTCAGGGTCAGTTCGATTTCCACGTCCGGAGCGATTCCCCAGTCCTTGCGGCCCTGTTTTTCCATAAGGTAACGGTTCTTGACAGGCTGCCCGGAGGGCAAATGATAATAGGCCATCGTATATTTCAATTGCGAACCCGTAGCCCGGTCGGGCACGACAACCTGTACGCTGCCTTTGCCGTAGGTTCGGCTGCCCACCAGGGTCGCCCGGCTGTACCGCGGATCCTGCAGGGCGCCGGCGACGATTTCCGACGCGCTGGCGCTTTGGCCGTTGATCAAAACCACCAGCGGATAATTCGGGTGGGTATTGCGTTTGGTAGCGCGTTGTTCCTCGCTGGGCCAGCCTCGCCCGGGCCGCGGCCGGCTGGTGACGATGACCCCCTCTTCCACAAACAAATCCACAAGACCCGAAGCGCTGACAAGGTAGCCGCCGGAGTTGAAACGCAGGTCCAGAATCACCCCGCCCAGTCCCCGAATTTCCAGCATATCCAGGATGGCGTCCACATCCGGCACGGTATTTTCCGTAAAGGAGGTCACACGAATATAAGCCAATCGATTTTCTTCATCGATGATATATCGCCATTGGCTCTCGGCGTCTCGCTGCCAGCCGCGAATCGGCGGGACAACAATTTTCCCCCGCGTAATCGTAATGTCTTCGGTCTTGCCGCTGGCCGCGTGTTTCACAGTCAGGGTTACTTTCGTATCCTTGGGCCCGGTGATCTTGCTGACGGCGCAGAAAATCGTCATTTTGTCGGTCGACTCGCCGTCCACGGCCAGAATAATATCCTCGGCGTCCAGCCCGGAACGATAGGCGGGTGTATCCGGCAGGAGACTGCTGACCTTCAGCACGCCGGTAGCCTTGGAAATTTCCACGCCGATCCCGAAAAACTGCTGCCGCATATTTTTTTCAAAATCCTGCACATTCCAGGGCCAGACCAGCATCGTAAACGGATCCAGGGCCGAAAGGGCTCCTTCGCTGAACTGGGCGATCACGATTTCCTCCGGCAGACCGAGGGTCACCCTGTTCAATGCGAGCACTTCGTCGAAAATCAGCAACAATTTGTTTTTGGATGTTTTTCGAAGGACGTCCTCCAGACCGCCCTGGACAGTGGCGATCCCTGTTTGCCATTTCGCATGTTTGTCGGCGTCGGTAACCTGAAACGCCAGATCATCCCGGCTGCGCTGCAGGACCTCGCTGAGAATCAGACATCGCTGGAGGGCCTTGTGGGCCATTTCCGCATAGTCCGGTTCCGTGACATACTGCAAATCCAGCGCTTCCAGAGCCCGCTGAAACATCAGGGCCCGTATGCCCTCATGCCGCTCGAGGCTGGTGTCCCCGCAACTGTCGTCCTTAAGGGCCATTTCCACGGAAGCTTTTTCAATCAGTTGATCGGCCTGATCCTTCCACGCCTGGCTGTCCTGATCCAGCATGGTCAGCCAGTAGTAACACTGGGCATACGCATCCACCCACCGACCTTCGGTTTCCAGTTGAACACCTTTGCGCTCGGCATATCCGATGATCCTCTGCACAAACGGATCGGCCAGCAATTGTCCCTTTTGCGGCTCATCGGCATGTTCCCTCGCCTTAATGACCACACCGACGACATTTCCAATATCGTTGACGTCGGCAGGACCGTCGCCGATTTTCGCGCGGAGCTTGTCCAGTTCGGCCATCTGCTCCTGAAGCTGCTCGGCGCGAAACTGTTTTCGATTTGCCTCGATTTGTTGATGCGAGTCCAGAATGCGGCGCAACGGCTCAAGCCACCCGTTCTGGGGGGCGTCGATCCCACCCAGGATCTGCCGGGCTTGCTCAAAATCGCCTCCCTTAATCCGGCTGCAAACCCGGGTCACGGCAGGAACCGCCGCATTTTGTCCGTCGGCGACGGAAGGTCTGCTCGTCGAAGCGGAGGACGATCCTTCCAACCCTTTGTCGGGCTCGCAACCCAGCCAACAGACACCACCTAAAACCAGGAAAAGAAAACCGATTCGACGACCTGTTTGTTTCATTCGACTGATCCAATCCATGAGGGTTCACATTCCCCAAAAGACCAACAGGCCCGGTCGGGCCGGAGCAAAGAGATTGGCCCTTTGTTCCGGCCCGCCGGACCCGGCGTTTCTATTTCGTCACAATCCCCCTTCCGGTTTAGAGACACTCGGCCGCTCTTCCGGCACAGTTGAGCACATGAAGCTTGTGCTTGACCATGGCCTTAATGGCTTCCCGGGCGGGGCCCAGATACTTGCGAGGATCGAATTCTCCCGGCTTTTCCGCAAAGACCTGGCGGATTTTCGCCGTCAGGGCCATTCGGAGATCGGTATCGATATTGACCTTGCAGATCGCCATTTTCGCCGCTCGGGTAATCGCTTCTTCCGGAACGCCCATCGCATCGGGCATCTTGCCGCCGTATTTGTTGATCAGGTCCTTGAATTCCTTGAGCACGCTGCTGGAGCCATGCATGACCAGAGGAAATCCCGGCATCAGTTTCTGAATCTTTTCGATCACATCAAAGGCCAGTTTGGGTTCGGTCTTGAATTTATACGCCCCGTGGCTGGTGCCGATGGCGACCGCCAGCGAATCCACGCCGGTGCGCTCGATAAACTCGACCGCCTGGTTCGGATCGGTCAAATGGGCCGCCACATCGTCCACCCCGACCACATCCTCTTCGATGCCGCCCAGCTGGCCCAGTTCGGCCTCGACCACCACGTTATGGGCATGGGCATATTCGACCACCTGTTTGGTAACCTTGATATTTTCCTCAAACGAATGATGCGATCCGTCGATCATCACCGAGGTAAAGCCGTCGTCCACGCACTGTTTGCACGTTTCAAAGTTGTCGCCATGATCCAGGTGCATGGCGATCGGGATGTCGGGATTTTCTTCGACGGCCACATCAATAATCGCCCGCAGATAGCTCATGCTGGCGTACTCACGCGCCCCGCGGCTGATCTGGAGAATCAGCGGCGCCTTTTCTTCGGCGATCGCGCTGATGATCCCCTGCGTGATCTCCATATTGTTCACGTTGAAGGCCCCCACCGCATAACCGTTTTTGTAGGCCATTTGAAACATTTTCTTGGTGTCTACTAATGCCATTGAGTCAGCTCCTTATCCGTTAACGTTATGTTCGCCTCCGGGCAACAATTCGAATCCTTCCAGCGGGCCTATTCTTCGAGAAGCGGCCCGGTTATTCCCACATATTTTCGCGATCCCAAAGCCAGTTCCTTGACGCCTTCGGGCCAGACGCTCAACGAAACCGACTGGCGGTCCCGCGTCTGGTCCAGAGAGAACGTCAAACCATAATACAATCTGTGATAGCGCCGCAGAAACGTCAGGTCGCTGCGAACGCTTTTGCCGTAATCAAAGTTATATTCCTGCGACACGGTGGCCGTATATCTCTCGTTGAGGCGATACGTGATCGCCGTAACCAGGGCGTTGGAGCCTTCTTCATGCACATCGTTGATTCCGTCGCCGTTTCGGTCGGCGTCGATCACCACCGGCCGCAGATAGCGATTACCGACATAATAGCTCATATCGGGGAAGACGTACCGGGCGATCCCGATATTGGCCTGCTGGCAATATCCGCTTCGGACATCATAACTCACATCGCTGAGCAGGGTCATGGTATCGCTGACACGCCATTGGTAATCGGCATTGACGGAATCGCGGAGAATACCGTATTCGGAGGCGTTTCGACGCACCAGCATGGGAATGGAAGGATCGTTCCAGAGAAACTTGGCCGGTCCATCCGACGGCCGGCCGTCCTGGGACATGAACGTGGCGTCCACATCCAGCCGCATCCAGTCCAGGCTGCGCAGCTTGTCCTTTTCGCCGCGGCGCGTCTGCCATCGCTGGCTGATCCCGAAATTCATCATGTCGCGCATATCGCCGGCGCGGTCACTGGCGTCAAAGGCGACGGCTTCTACGTGTGGACGAACAATATGGCGAATCCCGTTGAGATCCCAGAACCGGGAACGGATAAACTGATTGGACCGCCAGAACATGGTCGAAAGTCGAACACCCGCTTCATTGAGCCAGAGATCTTTTTCGCCGCGCGGTTCGATCCTGCCGTCCAGGGTTCGGTCAAAACCTTCCTGATCTTCGTATCCGTAGGTCGTCGCCACATACGGAACGAATTTGATCGTATCCCACAGAATCGGCATATCCACTTCATGCCGGGTCGAGCCGAAGGTATAAAAACTCTCATCCCATGTCGGATTGACCACATCGGAGGCTAAACGGTCGCGGAAGCGGCTGATCTGAGAATCGCTGTAATAGGTCAGACGGTGATCCCAGAAAGAAGCGCCTTTGAGATGGTATTCGACCGTAGGAAGTTCTTCCGTCTGCGTGACAAAATCATTGATGCGCCATTTGGTCAAAAAGGCAAATCCCCAGTTGTCGGTAATCCGTTTGAGATGGACCACGGTTTCCTGCTCTTTGCCCACGTTAAATTCGCTGCGATACATCCATTCCAGGAAGTTTTTATCCGAGGCATAGCTGGACTCGACGGTAAGCTGCCAGTCGTGAGGCAGGTATTGCCGATGGCGAAATCGAAAGCGGCCTCGCACATCCTCCTGCGGATCGACATTCCTTCGATCCGCCGTCCGTCCCAGATCGTCGGTCCCGCGATCTTTCATGACATAACCGATCACATCTCCGTAATGGTCGTCCCCCTCGTACTCAATATCCACCCCGGCGCCCGGGCCGCGATCCGAAAAATAATCGACCGCCAGGGTACTATCCACTCCGGGCGGTTCCGCCTTGCCAAGAAGCCGGGCCAGATACCACCGGGTCTCTATCGTAAAGCCCATGTCCGAATCGTCCCCCACGCGGACCCGGCGGATCGGCACATCGGGACGCTCGAAGTTGGTGCGGATTTTCGGCCAGGAAAAAACCTGTAGTTCGCCGACACGCATCCCGGCGTCATACAGCACGCCGTCATAACTGCTCTTGCCCGTGCCGCCTCTTGTCCGCGCATCCGCATTGGTTGTATCCGTCAGCACCAGCCGGGAAGCCGTCAACGAGATCTGCGGCAGATAAAACTCGCTGGTGGTCAGGGAGATATCCTCCGCCTCAAAGACGGTCTCGGAAACCTGGCGAAGCTGACGGGCGCGAATATAAATGGGCAGTCCTCGTTTGGCGTCAAAATTGCGCATCTCGGCGTTGACGGCCAGGGCCTGATTCTCCCGAAAATCATAATAGATCTCATCGGCCCGAACGGTGCGCTGCCCTTCGGTCATGACGATATTCCCCTGGAGGTACACGGCATCGACCGAGCCGGTGGAAAACATCCCCCGGCCGGCATGCTGCTGGTCCTGCTCGATCTTGGCCCCGTGAAAGACCACGGCATTGTCGGCCTGAAATTCCAGCATAGCGCCGTCTTCATCCCGCTGCTGCCACAAATAAAACCGTCCGATAATCGTCGTGATCCGGGAACCATCGTCCAACTGGGTGCTTTCCACCGTCGGGGCCGGTTCCCACAAATCCGCAAAATTGATGGGATACTCGAATTCCTTTTTTCTTGGCTGATCGTGAATCGGGGCCGGTACAGGAGCGGTCCCCTCATCCGGCTGAACCATGTCGCTGATCCGCCAGGGTTTGGCGACCTGAGGCGGTTCATACTCCGGGCGCGGGGGCTGGGGAAACTGCGGTACTTTGGCGGCCTCGCGAATATCAGGCCTGCTTTTAATCGGCGAAACCGCCGCCATGGCCTGCTGGACAATCGGCAGGATCTCCAGTTGGTCCGACGTCGTTTCCGTCCGTTGCAGCGCGGTCGTAAAAATCTCTCCGCTGACAGGAAGCTTGACCACCAGCGACTCGCCACGGTCTATGATGGTGGTATCCATCCCCGAACTCATCCCCGTGGCGCCTCGTTTGGCCCAGACATTTCCATGCAGATAAATCAGGGCTTCGTGGTGAACCTTGATACGACCGCGAAACTCGGTAATCGAAGTATCGATCCAGACCACCGCCCTGTCGCTGGACAGCTCGTTGGACCCGATCGACATGGAAAATCCTTCTTCGTAAACCAGCGTGTGTTTTCCCTCCGGCGCCGGTTCCTGGTGCATGATAAGCCGGTTGCCGTTCAGATGCAGGTCCTGGCCGATAAAGGCGGCGCCCAGTTCGGACTGTCCCCGGGCAAGCGGACAAACCGCCAGGACGGAAAGTATCCCGATTGTGCGAGCTATCCTTTGCATTATTGCACACCTTGTCTGCGGCTGTGTTTTCTCTGTCGCCGTTCCTGGAGACAGCGTTAGGCGGGCCCGGGGCCCAGCTCCATCTGCGGCCACCCATGGAAAATCCATAGGACGCTTATCGCCGGTCCCAAATCCGACGCTGGAATGGGCCGGCGATTCAGAGGCAAGATTATATCCGGACTGGACTACATTTCCAGCCAAAAACCCTGTAATCCGGCCCAAAGTTCGACGATTTCCGATAAAAAAAGAGGATGGATTCAAATCATAGCTGTTCGTAGCGCATTACCGCACGATAGATCCCGTTGATTCGCCTTCCGTCCACCATAGTGGGGGCGTATTTCTGGTTGCGAGGCTGAAGTCGCACCTGGTTGTCGGCCTCGAAATACACCCGCTTGAAGGTGCTTTCATGGGGCAAAGTCAGACGGATAAAACAGTCGTCTCCGCTGTGAACCTCGGCGGCCGGAGAAAAAATGACCAGGTCCCCTTCCCGGAATTTGGGCTCCATGGAATCGCCAAATACACGAACCGCAAAGGCATTGGGATCGTGCAGGTCCGGGCAGCGTGCATAATCGTCGGCAAACCCGACAGGATACCCCAGGTCGTCAAAATCCATAAACTGACCTGCCGAGGCCTTGTTGATAATCGGCACAAACCGCCCCGGGCTGAGTTTCTGCCCGGCAGTTGCCAGATCAATCTGCTCATCGCCCAATAGATCGTCGATCTGCTCGAAAGAAACCTTGTTCTCACTGATTTTCTTGATAATTCCGCGCAAACGGCGGTTTTCCGCGTCCACTGCCTCGAAATTCTGCTTAATATCGGACGGCATCCGTTCCAGATGAGCAATATGCTGAAGAAGTCCGGCTTCAAATTGCAGGACCTGTTCCAGCTTGTAAAGACACCCATCGCGGGGGGGATTTCTGACCCTCCCGGTTTCAATTGTGGACAGATACGGTTTGGAAAAGCCGATCCTGGCGGCCACCTCATCCAGCGTCAGGCCCATCTCTTCACGACGATTTCGTATGATTTGTCCCAGACTCATACCGGAATCCTAACACATCCCTGAAAAACGTCAAGGATTTTTTGATATTCAAAAAACAAATTTAGTCAAAATCACATTTTTAAAACCGATTTCTTGACTGGGGAAATCCATTTCACAGGACACTACCCCTTTTCAACCTATATGAAACATTTGCAATTCCCGGCAGGATTATTACGATAAACAACGGAATCTATAAAATAGAGGATGGGCATGGACAGGTATAATCTGATCAGTTTCGCAGGTCTGTTCGGGCTGCTTGGTATCGCCTGGCTGTTTTCGGCCCATCGCCGCAGGCAAAATATCCGGTGTATCGTCACGGGCCTGGGGCTGCAACTGATTCTGGGGGCGATTGTGTTTTGGGCCCCGGGAAGCCATACGTTCTTTCTCAAGCTCAACGATCTGGTCCTGCGGCTTCTGGAGGCCTCGACGGAGGGGCAGCGGTTCGTCTTTGGTCCACTGGCTTTGGGTCCGGGCCAGACCGATGAGGCGGGCAATGCCTCGATCGGGTTCATCCTTGCCACGCAGGCGTTTCCACTGGTCATCTTCTTTGCCGCTCTGATGGGCCTGCTCTACTACATAGGCATTATGCAATGGATTATCCGGGGATTCGCCTGGGTCTTTACCCGGATTATGCGGATCAGCGGGGCCGAGGCCCTGTGCGCGGCCAGCAATATCTTCGTCGGGATCGAATCCTCCACGGCGGTGCGGCCTTACCTGGCCCGGATGACCCGCTCGGAACTATGTACGATCCTGACGGCTGGTCTGGCCACCGTCGCTTCGACCACCATGGGCCTGTATGTCCTTTTTCTCAAGGACACGTTTCCCACCATTGCCGGGCATCTGATCAGCGCCTCGATCCTGTCGGCCCCGGCGGCGATCGTCTTCAGCAAGGTTCTGGTTCCCGAAGACGGCGCTCCCGTCACTATGGGGCGACTGGCGGAATTCCATTATGAACGGGAGTCCAGCGCGATCGAAGCGATCATCAACGGTGCTATGGCCGGCGTCAAACTGGTCGTGGGGATCGTCGCGCTGCTGATCGCGTTTCTGGGTATCCTGGCCCTGCTGGACATGGCCCTGTCCTGGCTCGGCGGTGCGCTGCACCTGATGGATCCGGCTAAAGTGGATTCGCCCATCAGCGCCTTGTTGAGCTTCCTGTTCTACCCGATTGCGATCCTGATCGGCATTCCTCCCGCCGACGCTCGACTGGCCGGCCAGATGCTCGGCACGCGCCTGGTCGCGACGGAGATTCCCGCCTATACCCAGCTTGCCGAATGCATGAAAGCCGGTACCCTCACGCATCCCCGCTCGGCGGTCCTGATCGCCTATGCCCTTTGCGGATTTGCCCATGTGGCCTCGCTGGCCATCTTTGTCGGAGGCATCGCCGCTCTGGTGCCGCAGCGAAAGGCCGATCTGGCGGCCGTGGCGCCGCGGGTTCTGCTGGCGGCTACCCTGGCCTGTCTGGCTACCGCCGCGGTCGCGGGCGTGTTCTTTCTCCACCCGCGGTTTTGACATCTGATCCGGCAATAATCGGTCTATAGCGACAGCATGGGTTCGAAAACAAAATCGAACCCATCCTACAAAAAAATGAAGGCCAAAGGGTGGTTATAGCGGGCGGTATGTGTATTCGTCGTAGCCGGGCGTCTTTTCGGGCCGCTGAGGCCAGCCGAGCACATCGAAGAGGAATTTGCCCGCCTGATGGATCATCGTGCCGGGCATACAGGGGAACATCTCCAGCGAGCCGATCACATCGTGCCCGTTTTGGCTGAGCCGGTTGAGCAAATAATCCCAGTTTTCCCGCGGCATCCCGCCTCGTACGCCCGGCGGCTCGTGATCGTCGATCTGTCCATAGTTATCCGTCAGGTGCAGATAGGTCGTACGGTCGAACAGCCGGTCCACATACTCCCGAAAGCGGTTTTTCGGATCGATGTGGGCAAATCCGGTATCCAGGCAGTATCGTATCGAGTCGAACCGATCGCCGAATTGACAGACCGTCGCCAGATTGCCCGTTTCGACGCACAGGGTCACGCCGTGCTGTTCGGCAAGCCGGACGACCTCGGCGGCAAAGCCCCAGTCGGCGATGCCCAACTCCTCCGAGACGCACAGGCTACTGAGACCGGCCACAATCGGGGCCTTGAGCAGTTGGGCGCATGCAATCTGCTCGGCCCAATCGGCCAGGGTCGGTCCGTCCGTGCGGCTGTTGAGGGCCACGAGCATGCTGTCCGTGGCCTGCTGCAGGCGGGACCAGTTGCGACGGTCGTAGCGGCATTCGATATGGCCCTTGATCGTGGGCCATAACTCCACGCCGTAGCCGAGGTTGCGCAAATAGTCGCACTCCTGCTCCAGCGAGAGATGGTGCTCACGCCACCAGAAGACCATCGTGGATACTACATATCGTATACGCATTCGGCTTCGCCCCGCTATATCCTGTAGGTTCGGCTGGGCCGTCGGGCCCGGACCGAAAAAACAGCGGTTTTCCCGTTCCGTATCGGCGTTATCCGCCCGGCTGTTTACGTGTCTTCCTCATTCCCCAAAGTCTTGGGGCAGGGAGGGGAAGACAGGATTCAGAAGCCGATGAATCGTAAACCGATTATGAAGGTATTAAATTAAATCTTAAAATCAACCTGTTCGATGGATAAAGAAGGATGCCACGCTAGTAAGCCATGGAGCCACAGACATAATTTTATCAGATTTTGAAAGGTTATGTTTAGCACAAAGGAGCCGGACATTCTGAGCAGTAATACTGCTACCACCTTTGGAATACGGGATATCATGATCAAAATGAAGATTCTTGTCTGAACCACAGATTACGCATTTCCCCTGATCACGTTTCCATACCTCCACTTTCACGATTGTTGGAATTACTCTGGTTTCACGAAGGTAAGGTTGTCGTGAGAGCGGTAAAGACATAGGTTTTAAAAAGAAACGAAAGACGTTGCGTGCCCCATCATGGATAAATTTTGCATCGATAAGTTCATAACGACCTCGGTCGCACCAAACACCCTGGGCAATTTTTTCGTAAACTTGCACCGGTTCAGCCTTGCTATGTCCGGCTTTATGTTTCTGGACAGCTTCATAGAACTTCCCATTTTCTGTAAGACTACCATTAGCCGTACACATTGGTTGGTCAATAACTTTAGGATTAGCAGAATCTTTTCGCCTGAGTTCATCGTGACCTTCATATTCTAAAATTCCAGTTTCATCATGCCATTTGTCACGATATGGCGCTCCCTTACGGACACTCATTAGAATGATTGAATAGGTTGATTTAATTCGGAAGTTCATTCCCTTCTGGAGCATCATGTCTTCGCGTTTAACAATCTCGGCATAAGAAATAATACTTTTGTATCGAACAGCCATAGGTTTAATCCCACGAGCACCGAAATCTACACTCGACAATAAAAGCCCAATACATATTTATATCTTGGCTTTAAGATTATTGTATTGTAGGAAAAATATGTATGTTCGTAAATAGATAATTCTTAAGGGAATGACCATACGCTACAGAATATAATACACCCTACAAGATAATAATTGTAGCATATTCTATTTAAGGAATCTACGTTTTCGAAAGGTTAATATATTCGCTCCTCATGCCTCTATTTGAAAAGAAATGACTTCGAGCTGTCTTTCGATGGATTGAACCAGATATTGATAATATTCGGTCATCGCTCTTGCTTCTTGTTCATTGAAACACGGTTCTACCGTCATTGTTTGCGGTGGATCATCGGTTTCGAGATAGATTGTTGTTGCATGCCACGATTCATATCGCTCTTTTACAAGATCAAGGATTTGGTGAACATCCGGAAGTAAAAGGAATAAATTCACAGATGGTTTCATCTTCATGCTCCTATGCTGAGAAAAAAAACATTTTACAAACCGAAATCGCCATCCTCTTTTTTCATAGCGATAGCCAGTGCCCAGGCATTTCGTAGGATGAATGCGCCATAATGTTGCACAAGATAGGCAAGATGATCAGCCGCTAATGGGGTCCAATCCGCTTCTGTGATGAGTAGTTTTTTAACCTGTTGCCAATCCATTTCAGTTTGATCATTCGCGTGTGTATTTTCAATGAGTGTACGGTATTCCTCTGTCACATACGTTAAAGATGATACATCTTTGTCCATAAACGCTTTCCTTTTAAAACTGACAAATTTCCAGTCGAATCATATAGCAATATTCTGTTTATTCTTGTCGTTATGCGACAGGAGACACGGATATGGACGATGGGTCAACGGACTATGCGTCACATTGAAAAAAAGAAGACAGAAGTTAGAAGACAGGAGATAGGAGACAGGAGACAGGAGGAAGACTTCTGTCTTCACTACGTTTCGACACGACAGGCGGAGGCCGGGGCGAGAGAATTGCATACCCATGCAGGGGCGGGCGGCGATATTTGAAGCGGCATGGCTGTTTTGGCTGGGAAACACGGGCAGGATGCCCGTGCCACCTCAGTGGGAATGGCAAAAGGGAAGCCGGCTTTTATACGGGCAGGGGCTGGGCGGCCAGGAGGATTTCCAGTAGGCCGGGCAGGACAAAGGCGTCGGGGCCCTGAGGGCCGTGTTTGGCGAGCATCTTAACGGCGGCGGCGAATTTGCGTTCCGGGCGGGCGATGAGGGTTCGTGCCGGGGTCGTCTCGGTTTCGGGCAGCTCGAGGCTGTAGCTGTGCAGGGTCAGCCGGTCGATCAGGGCGGATTCCTCTACTCCGTCTTTGGGCCCTTTGGGGCGGTAGTTTTTTTTGAAATCGGAAAGCCGGATGGGTTTATCGGAGCCGTACAACGGATCGATCGCCAGAGGCAGGCCGGCATGGGCCATGTGCATGCGGATCTGGTGGGTCCGCCCCGTCCGGGGGCACACGGCCAGCAGGGCCATGATCCCGAAATCGGCCAGCAGGCGGTATTCGGTGACCGCTTCCTTGCCGCGACGCGGATCGATATGCATTTTTTTGGGGTCCTTTCGGCTGCGGGCCAGAGGCACTTTGATCCGGCCCTGCGGGGAATCGACAATCCCATGAACCAGCGCCAGATAGGTCTTGCGAACCTGCCGTTTGGCAAAGGCGCGGGACAGGGCGCTTTGCGTCGGGCGATCTTTGGCCAGGACCATCGCCCCGGAGGTATCCTTGTCGAGCCGGTGGATCAGGCGCAGCGGCTCGGCCAACGAAACCTGCGAGCTCAGCAACGGCAGCAGATCGGCCTTGCCCGAACGGTCGGCGGTGACCGATACTCCCGGCGGCTTGTTGACGGCGAGCAGGTGTTCATCCTGGTACAAAATTTCAATGTCCTGTTTGGCCATGGTTTTTCGCTTCCACCGGAAAAAAATGGATTATACCGTCCCGCCGTCTTTTCCGCCAGCACGATACCCCATATTGACCTTGACAGGCTCGGCGCAGGCGGGATATGATTGGTTTATGGCCAAAACCCTCTACATCCTCGACGGACACGCCCATATCTATGCGGCGTATTACGCGCCGATGCGGCCCCTGACCAGCCCTGCGGGCGAGCCGACCAAGGCGACGTATATCTTTACCACGGCGGTGCTGGGGCTGATCGAGCGGCACAATCCGGATATGCTGGTCGTGGCGATGGACAGCAAGGCCAAACCTTTTCGCTGCGAGATGTACCCGGACTACAAGGCCCACCGGCCGCCCATGCCGGAGGATATGCCCGTGCAGATCGGACGGATCGAGCAGATTCTGGAGGCGCTGCGGATTCCGATCCTGCGTGTGGACGGATTCGAGGCCGACGATCTGATCGGGACGCTCGCAACCCGTATGCGTGCGCTGGGTAAGAAAGTGGTGCTGGTGACGCGCGATAAGGATTTATCGCAGCTCGTCC
>JAFGGE010000221.1 GCA_016930745.1 Sedimentisphaerales bacterium | reverse complement strand
GGATTCGGGGTTTTTTTATGCGCTCGTGGAAAAACATGTCGCAAAAAGGTAAAATGGAAGGCAACAGGAAAACCGTCATAAATCTCGGAGGTGTGCTGTGCAGAAGCATCGATTCATGGGCTTGGTCATTTATGTATTGCTCGTTTGTGTTTCCCTTACAGCGGCTCATACGGTCTTTCTGGAAGCCGAGGGATTTGACGATCTCGGCGGCTGGGGTATCGACCAGCAATCGATGGATCAAATGGGCTCGCCTTATCTATTGGCCCACGGCCTTGGAAGGCCGGTTGCCGATGCGACAACCACAGTACAGTTTCCTGCGGCCGGAACCTATCGTCTCTGGGTCCGTACGAAGGATTGGGTGGCCCCGTGGAAGGCGCCGGGGGTGCCGGGGCGGTTTCAATTGCTTATCGACGATAAGCCGGTTCCCATTACGTTCGGCACAGAAGGGGTCCAATGGCATTGGCAGGACGGCGGCCAAATCCGAATCGATAAGACATCCGTTCGGTTCGCCCTGCATGACCTGACTGGTTTTGATGGGCGGTGCGATGCGATCCTGTTCTCGGATGAGTCCGGCTTTGTTCCACCCGTAACCGATGAGAGTCTTTCTGTATTTCGTCGAAAGATGCTTGATTTATCTGATCCTATTGATGAAGGACAATTCGATCTGGTCGTGGTTGGCGGCGGGATTGCCGGGACATGTTCTGCCATAAGCAGCGCCCGGCTTGGCCTCAAGGTCGCCCTGATCCAGGACCGCCCCGTCCTGGGCGGCAACAATTCCTCGGAGATCCGTGTCCATCTTAACGGCGAAATCAACCAACCTCCCTACCCGGCCCTGGGGAATGTGGTTCGTGAACTCGATACGGGCCTGCGCGGCAACGCCCAGCCGGCTCATCACTATGACGACGGACAGAAGCTGGCTGTCGTGCAGGCGGAAAAGAACCTTCATCTGTTTCTCAATATGCACGTTTTCCAGGTCCGGACACAGAACAACCAAATCACCTCGGTAATCGCCAGACATACCCGCCGCAACACGGAACATCGTTTTAACGGAATCCTTTTTGCCGACTGTACCGGCGATGGGAGTCTGGGTTACCTTGCCGGGGCCGATTTTCGCGTGGGTCGCGAGAGTAAAAAAGAAACCGGCGAACCGCTGGCTCCGGACAAACCCGACAAGATGACCATGGGCACAAGTGTCCAATGGTATGCCGTCGAAACTGACAAGCCCGTATCCTTCCCGGAATGCCCCTGGGCACTGCCGTTTACCGACCAGACGTGCTATCCGATGACCCGCGGCGACTGGGACTGGGAAACGGGCATGAACCGGAATCAGATCGCTGAATTCGAGTTCATCCGGGATTATGGCCTGCGTGTGGCGTTCGGCAATTGGTCGTATCTGAAAAATCATTACAAATTCAAAGAAGATTATACCCATCACCGGCTGGATTGGGTCGCCTATATCGGCGGCAAGCGCGAATCCCGCCGCCTGCTGGGGGATGTGATCCTGCAGGAACAGGATATCGTCGAGCCCCGCCCTTATCCGGACGCCATGGTCACGACCACATGGACGATCGACCTGCATTATCCCAATCCGAAAAACAGCGAGCAGTTTCCCGGAGCGGAGTTTCGCTCCATCGCCGAGCATAAGCGGATCGCTCCCTATCCCATTCCCTATCGCTGTCTCTACTCACGCAATATCGAAAACCTGTTCATGGCCGGACGCAATATCAGCGTCACTCATGTCGCATTGGGCACCGTGCGGGTCATGCGGACCGGCGGGATGATGGGCGAAGTCGTCGGAATGGCCGCCGCCATGGCCCGAAAACACAATACGACACCTCGCGGCGTCTTTCGCGATCATCTGGAGGAACTCAAAGAACTGGCAACCAAAGGAGTTGGAAAACAATAATATCAGATTCACAGCAACGTCTACAAAGATAAATACTGTTCGACCTGAGCTGACGAAGTGGAAAATATCCCCATCGCGCTGTTCTTGGAAATTTCCCATGCCAATGTCCGCAAACAAGTTGTTACTGCTGAAAATGCCCGCGCCTTCGGAAAAGATTTGGCATATGCTATTTGTGTTTACTTACAAAAAGGGATTATGTGATACATATAAACTATGCAATCGCGATAAAAATCATGGTTCTGACTCAAGTCCTAACACTTCGCATAGTGGTCGAAAATGCTTCTTGTTTATGCTATGAACTGCTACCGGCTCAGGACAATGTGTGCTTTCCAAGCAAATGATTGCATCACTCAAGCCTTTTGTGCAGACATTTCCCTGACAACCTTTTTCGGACCTTATATCCTGAGCGGCTTTTTTCACGCGATCGAGCTCTTCTATATCTCTCGGTTCAGCTTTGATCTTCTCTATATTCATACTTGCGAGGATTTCCAAATCTACTGCATGATCCTCCCAGAAACCCGCTATCATGCATGGATGAGACTCGCGTTTGGTACATGTAATCTTAATCGGTTCATAAGCGCCACTGTCACCTCTAATGGGGGCACCATTACCGAGAAGGCATGCTGTTCGATCAATCAATGGCTCTTCAATATTTCCATGAAATAAAGTCTCCCATCCATCTTCAATACAGTCCTCTAAGAACCAAACTTGTTCTTCGTAAGTTAGCCGCAAGTAACGAACCCAGTTGCCTATTGCATTGATCCGATTTTGAACCCCTACTGTTAAAGAACCTCCCGCAATATTTCTGTTCTCATAGACTCCTGCCTCCAGAAGAGCCATTGACATATCTTTGTAATGGAGAAGAAGATTATACAAGTAAATCATTGAGTTTAAAAGGGTTGCCTTATATTGACATTTAACATAGTGGGAACAATAGAGCGTCTTATCTTGGAGTTGTTGTCTGAGCTCATTCCGCTCACTTGCAGCATGCCATTGCCTTGCTATTTGAGTAGATGTATCAAGAAATAGCGCATCCATTTATTCGCCTACAACCTTGCCTGATTCAGCTTCCACTACATCCATTTCAGCTTTCTCCGTCACTGGAAGCCAAGTTAAATCAACATCCAACAATCGACTCCGAATGTACTGAACCTTATCACGATCGAGTTTGCCCCAACCGTCAAGCAGAGCCCGAACGCATGCTGCAAAACGTTGTATCTGCATCTTCGTTATCTTATTGGGCTCATGAATCCTACATATATCACGTAAAGAGCCTGCTAATCGGCCTTCATACTTTCGGTTTGTAGCATAAGCCTCTTCCTCAAGCTTAGCCATTTGAATCGGAAGTTCGAGAAAAACATAAAGCATGCTAACATGATCTGAAGTAGCCTCTTCCAACTGTTTTAATAAGTTTTCTACCTTAACAAATGTCTCGTCAACATAAACCGCCTTGGATTTCAACTTTGACGGCCTTTTTTTCCTAGATTCTAATTTGCCAATTCTTGCTTCCATATATTCAATTGTACGAGCAGTTTGAAATCTCCATTTATTCCCCCGGCTCACATCCTCTTGGAGGCCACAAAATGATTCACGATCCACCATACCCAAAGTTCGTAAGAACGATCGAAGTTTTTCTGTTTCTTCTTCGATATCAATAGATTTATTATCTACAATTTCAGTTAAGGAATTAACGAACGTTGGATCCCATATGTATATCGGTTTACTCACATGTATTCCTCTATTCAGCAAGTTTCTCGAACATTTGCTCCAGTTTTTCAATGAGTTGCTTTAAATCCTCCTTGTGCATTTCCAGAACGACACTCATATTATCCCCTCGGGAAATACCCAACGATTTGCCCCTCGAACGAACAAGATAGATCGGAGTAGAATCAGGTTTTACAAATGAGAACTCTATCGAGACACATGGAATATCACGCTTTCCTGCATTTCCCGAGTCAATATGATATGTCATCATTTTACATGAAAGATCATCTAACACAAATCCCGTTGTCGCCTTTCGCAGTAATACACGATCTGTTAAAATTGGTGTCATAAGGGTTTGTTGGGCTTTTTCAATCCTGCTTTCAAGACGGGGATTTCTTTCTAATACTTCATCAGGAACAAATCGTTTTATAAATCGGCCAGGATTGTTCGACTGTCCAGCGGCTAAAAGAGCTTCAATCTCCGATTTTACGATCCCCTGCACCTGTTCATAGACAAGCCCTTTAGGGAGTTGAGTTGACATTAATTCATTTAACTCATCTGGTAAAGTGAACTGAATATCTCCATCACTGTCGATGTCTATTTCAACAGCCCCAGCATTAATCCAACCAGCTAATAAGTTTAAAACAGAATCAAATTGTTCTTCAGACTCAACACCTGGAATGAAACGAGTGGCTTCCTCACTCATTTTAGCCTACCTTTCCCTTGATAGATGTATAGAATCCTACTTATTGTAATACTATACCATAAGCACAGAATTGAAGTCAACTCCCAAAATATTCAATATACTAAAGCTTTTAAAAAAAGCGCAAAGGTTACGACTGTCCATAGGCCTCTACGAGCTGTTTGCTGATGCGGAATTTCTGCTGGCATTGCTCGATCGTATTGCCCAGGATATTGATCTTGCCCAAATCGCCCTGGCCCATGCCCGCCTGGGTCATGGCCTGCAGGTACAGTATCTGATCGGGATCGAAGCCCATCACCTTCGTGGCGACCTTGTCGGCGGCCAGCGGATCGCAACTGGCGATGGTAATCCGCGAATCCACCGGCGTCCCGCCCACCGGCCCTTCGCCCTCCATGCCCTCGAAGCCGTCGATG
>JAFGGE010000220.1 GCA_016930745.1 Sedimentisphaerales bacterium | reverse complement strand
TCGAGACTGGTTTTTTGTTCAGCCATGGTTTGTGCCTTTCGCAGCCTGACGGACGGACAGAGCCCGCGGCAGGCCGCATTCTTGAAAGAGGCCGCAGTCTTTGCAGATGCCGCGGTTGAGGCATTTTCCATCGCGGAGGAGACGGCGGCGTTTGACGACAGCGCCGGCGGCGCCGGCGGAGATCAGGCCCAGAGCGGCAATCCGCAGCGTGCCGGCCAGCAGCGTACGCCGGCTTTTATTTGTCTGTTTCATGGTTTTTCCTTTTGTGAAAAAATCCGGATGCGATTTTTTATCGTATCCAGGACGACGATCCGGTTTTGCATATCCACGGCGACATCGAATCCCCGGCTTAGATCTTTGGTCCCTGTGCCGCTGTCGACGAGAAGTTCCGGGCCGGCGACGACGCCGATCAGATTGCCGTCGGGATCGTATTCCTTGACGCGGATCAGGCCCTTTTCGACGGTAATGACGTTACCGTTCGGCAGGATCGCGAAATGGGCGGGATTGCAGCAGCCGCAGAAGGCTTCGATCTCGTTGCCGTGGCGGCCCCACCAGAAGAGGGGTTCGCCGGCGGTGGACCAGGCCTCAATCCGCAGTCTGCCGGTATTGGCGATACGGAGGTTTCCATCGGGCGCTAAGGCGACATCCATATAGCTGCTGGGGACGACGAAACCGGCGATTTCCCTGCCGGGGTCTTTGCGGCCGATTTCACCGAGTTTGTTTCCTTGTTTGTCATAGTGCAGAATGACGCGGTTGCCGGCGTCGGCGACGAATACACCGCCGGAGGTCAGGGCGATCGAGGTCAGGACGGCCTTGTCGCCGAAATCGGGCCAGTCGGCCAGACGATGGCCGTTGTTTTGAAAGACGGCCAGGTTCCGGGCAAGTCCGGCATAAATAGTCCCATCGGTATCGATTGCAAGGCAATTGACTTGTCCGGAAGCGATGACTCCGGCCGGTTCTCCAATAGGAGAAAAAATCCGAATCTGCTTGTCGCCTGCGATATAAATACGATTGTCGGGGGCAATGGCGATGGAGCGGGATTCGACCATGCCGATGTTACATTGGGCAACTTGCTCGTATCGAATCAGGGCGGGATCGATTTTGGTATATTGTTCGATATCGTAGTTGTAGTCTTTGGACAGGCCGCTCCCGCTTTGGCCGGTGGTATCCCAGAGCACGATGGCGGACAGACCGGCGATGGCGGCAACGGCGATAACGACGCCGATGAGGATGCCTGGATCAATTTTTCCCGGTTTTCGGGTCATTCGACTCTTTTTTCCAATCTGTTTCAAAGCCTTCATTATAGGGGATCGGGATCGCAGTTTCAACCCAAGCCATCAGCGGGCGGCGACATCCAGGCAGACCATGCGTGTGGTGTCCCGGACCAGGAGCCGTCCGTTGGCGAAGGCCAAGGGGGCCCAGGATTCATGTCCGTCAAGAACGCGGGCCTGGGCGAGCTGGACATAGCCGGTGTGGGTTGCCTGAACGAGGCGAAGAAGGCCTTCGTCGTCCATGGCGAACAGAAGCCCGTCGGCGACGGCGTAGGGGCCGTGTCCAAATTTGACGGCGCTGGTGCTGGACCAGAGCTGGTTGGCGTCGAGGTCCATGCAAAGAAGCTGCTTATCGACCATGCGGACGCCGTAGAGATAGCCATTATAATAGATAGGGGTCTGCTGCATGGAGCTGAAAACCTCGGTATTGTGCGTATACAGGGCTTGCGGTCGGATTGTGCCGTTGTCGTCGGTGAGCCGGAGCATCATGCAGCCGAGGTCGTATTGGCCGTAGCCGGCGCAGAAGAAGAGTTTGTCGGCTTCGACGAGGACGGGCATGGGGACATTGGTGCGGACTTTCCAGTCGGTGTATTTCCAGACGGGGGCCCCGTCGGTTGCGGAGACGGCGATAATGCCGCCGCGGCTGTCGTCGCCGCCGCAGTAGACGTAGAATTTTTGTCCGGCGAAGGTCATGGGCAGGATAGAGGAATGGGTCATGACCCAACCGTCCGGGTTGGGACAGGTCCAGACGGTATTTCCGGTTTCACAGTTGACGGCCATCATGAGGACGTCCTTACCGGCAGGGGCGAGGATAACCTTGCCGTCATCAACGACAGGGCATTGGGCGGCGTACCAGAGAGGGACAGTAGAACCATATTCGGCAGTCATATTGATCATCCATTGGAAGGCGCCGGTTTTGGGATCGAGGCAGGTGACGTGGCATTTGGGGCCGATGGCGACAAGATGGTCGTCGGTGATGGTGGGGACGGCCCGGCTCATGCCGTGGAAGCGTTTGATCTTGACGGGGTAGGCATAGCGCCAGATCTCCGTGCCGTCGGCGAGCGAAAAGCAGCGGATGACGTCAAGCTGGTTTTCACGATCGTAGTCGATGAGGTAGACGGCGCCGTCGTGAATGGCCGGGCCGGCATAGCCTTCGCCGAGGTCGACCGACCAGAGGACGGGCGGGCCGGTTTCGGGCCAGGTGCGGGCCAGGGGGGTGTTTTGTTTGCAGACGGCATCAAAGTCGGGACCGCGGAATCGGGGCCAGGATTCGGGTTTGTCGGGCTGGGCCGGGACCTTATCTGCGAAGGCAGCGAAGGCCTGGAGCGTGCCTGCGATTTTGATCTGGCCGGCGACGGAATCGAGATTGGCCGGTTTGTTGTCGGCGCCGGGAAGTCGCTGGGGGATGTCCCAGGCGGCGGTGTCGTCGGTGAACCAGAGGTAGAGCAGTGCCGAGGCCAGAACGATCAGCACAGCCGGCGCTATCCAGATGAAAATTTGTCGTTTCATGCTATCCTGTTTGTCCGTTCCCTGCCAGAAAAAGGTTATCCTGGCCATGCAGACGTGAGCATGGCGCCTTGCCCTGGTACGATTATACCGGTTTGCGTGCGGTGAGTCTACACGGGAGGCAGTAAGTTAGGGGTCGATGAGATGAATTCATTCTTGACGGGACAGCGTATCTTAATTTGCCTATTTTGTCATGGGAGTATTTATAAGTTGGATTTCGACATGCCATCTCGTTCAGGATCGTGAGAAGAGCCGATGGGGAGTTTGCTTGATGCATTGCCGGTTACAGGATAGACGCGAACATCGTCGACATAAAGGTGCGATGCTCCCAGCGACCACCACTGCAGGAACTCGATGCCAATTGTGACCCGCTGGGTCAAAGGCGTGAATCGAAGCCGGACAGGAAGCCACTGGTGTTCCGTAGCAAACCATTGCGTCGCATTCGCGGCATCCACGCCGTCAAAAGAGGCAAGCAGGTTCTGTCCGCTCTCATCGACAGCCAGACGGATCCGACTGTCGCGTCCCCAGCCGCTGCCCTGATCGCCGGTAAGCAGCCAGGCCTCCAGAATGTGAGGTCGATCGGGCTCCACGACGACCGTCTGCGTAATAAGTTCCCGGTTCCAGACCTCGGCAGGCTCTATCCAGTTGGGATCCTCCAATCCATGGTAGGAGAATCCGTACAGTTGTCCCCCGTGATGGGCTGTGTAGCCGTCCTGTCCGGCACCGACCGATCCGAAGGGTACGGTGTCGGGATCAAAACCGGCCGTATCTTTCTTACCCGAGCATGCAATGCGCTTCCAACCCTCCAGGTCCTGTTCGAATCCGCCGTTGACGATCAGCCCGTCGTCCTTACCTGGCGTGCTGACGAGAGGCTTATTATAGCAAGGCTTATCGGGGCCTTTCGGAGCGGCCAGAAAGCTATATATGCGTGAATACGTACGTGCCGACGAGGCCTTGTGGGTGTGGGAAGAGACCCGGTAAAAATAGGTGGCGCCGGATATCAGATCGTCAAGCATGACGGTATGCTCCGTGACACGGTCAGACTCATTCCCGGCCGATTCTGTCAGGGGTTGTGTTCGTCCGAAATGCACCAGCGAATCGCCGGCGGTTCCGGTTCGCCAAGTGACTCTCACGCTCCCTGTGGCTGTCTGTAACACCGTTACATCATAGGGATAGGTCAGGCTGTTTGGCTCGGCCTCTCCGTAGACTTCGAAGAGTTGATCAAATCGTTCCGGCAGTGGTTTCCCATCCCGCCAGGCGCGGCCGTGCGTTTGATCGCTTGAAAGATAGGAAAAGAACGGTTCATTGTCCCTGCGGCGGTACTTGAGGCAGTATTGTTGTCCCGGAACCAGGCGAACCGCATCACTGCACCAAACGACATCGGCGCCCCAGTTGCAGACCATCTTGACTGTCACCGCAGGGCCTACTTGCTCTCCCTGTGGATCACGCTGGTGTACAGAGAATACGAACTCCTGAATACCCCCGCCCCATCCGCCGCAGTTGGCATAAGCCCGGACAAGATTGATCGAATTGGCCGTAAACGTCTGGGCGGCCACCCGGCACGTCCCGGAGCCGGGACCTTCTGCAATAAAGTGCAGATCATCACGAGCCTGGATTACGGGAATATGAGGCTGCTGCTGTTCCATGGTGATTCCCAGATCGCTTTCGGGATGGGGGACATCGTCATAGAAGGCCATTCCATCTCCATAGACATCCCCCTTGCGGGGCATAGAATGATTCCAGGGCTTTCCATCGGCCGCTTCCAGCCGCAGGCAGTAGGGGCGTCCAGGCTCGGTCCGAAAGTCCGGAGGCAGCTTCGAACCGCCGATCCATACGATGGGATGCTCGGTCTGCCATGGCCCGGCGATGCGTTTGCCTTTCGGGTCGTCCTCAAACAGGGACACGATAAGCGTACTGTCACCCGAGGCGCGCCAGAGCGAGAAACCCGTAACCGCCGTGCCCCTGGCGATAAAAGACTGGGCAAAGGAAACGCGGGATGGCCCCCACAGTTCCTTCTCCAGATCGAGCTTGGGCTGGCCGGCCTGATCAACCACACTTGTGCGTCCGTCCGTAACCCGGATGTTCGGAACCAGTTGACCGGCCAGGAGCATCCTATAACGTCCCGCATGCAGGTCATCAAACTCGTACAGGCCTGACGGGCCGGTAATGGTCCACCCAAGACAATTGCCGTCACAGTCGAAGAGGGCGACAGACCGCTCATGGCCCCCGGCCGAGCCGCGGATTTTGCCTTCTGCACCGCACGCCGGGGTCCACAGGATCAGACAGAAAAGCAGCGTTATACACTGGGCTATACAATTCACTTACGGACTCCTGAGCCGAACCAGATCAGCGGCATCGACGTAGAGGCTGCTGACGGGCAGGGAGAAACGTTGTTCCAGATCAAAACCAAGCGTTATGCGCCTTGTCGGGGCCACGAATTCTACAGAGCCGCGCCGCCACCTGCCTTCCGTGGCATACCATTGAGAACTCTCGATCGCGGCATTCTCCTGGAGGTCTATCCCTCCGCTTGTTCCGATCACCAGACGAACCTTTACGTCGCTGCTGCGTCCGCCGACATGGTCGGTATAGACCGAACCACTGAAGCTGTAGCGGGCGCCTTTTTCAACGTCAACCGTCTGAAAAATGATTGTGCGGCTGTCCTGGCCCATTTGCCGATGCGTCCAGCCGAACATGCGGCACCCCCACGGCGGATGAACTCCGTGCTCTGTCGCAACCACCGTGCCGACAGGGTTGCTCATCCTCCAGCCTTGCAGACCCTGTTCGAACGAGGGATTCGCAAGTTCGACGACTCCAGCTCCCTGCGGATGAGCATAAAGCCGGGCAAAATCGTTGCCGCCGGCTTGTCCCACAACACACGCCTGGATGTCCCACTCTGCGTCTATCCGACCGTTGAACACCGCCTGGGTGTTCGGACAGGCGTCTTCTGTTGCAGCGATGAGGAACACATCGCCATCGAGCGCTTCCATATGGAGATAGTAGCTGTCTGCCGGTGTGACGGGAACCTCATCCGGACCCCATGCCACTGCCACATCCAGAGCGGCCTGAACCATTTTGGAAGGGCCGATCTGTGAACCGGCAGGTCCGCCCTCGTGGACGCTGAACCGGACATAGGCGGTGGTCCCGACAGATTGTAGGCGTGCTGAGGCGAACGTGATGTTCTCGCTTACGGCGGTGAATATCTGCCCTGCCGAAACAGCCCGGTGAAATCGACCTGCACCGTTGAGGGCATACGAAGTGCGAAATTGGTCGTTGTCTTCACAGAGGGTAATGCCCAGGTCGGAATGGGGCCGCGGCGAACCGTTGAACGTGGCTGTCCCCAGGGGATACACATCTCCGGCGCCGGCGACTGCCGGAACGATATTCCCCCCGCCTGCCGCCGACAGGCGAATTGTATAGTTCTCGCCCGGAATTGTCGGCTGTTCTATGCCGGACCAACTCACATACTCCGTTGCTTCCCCGCCGACACGCCGGGTGATCCGTGACGGTCCCAGTACAGTTCCATTGGCGTCCAGCACATCGACGCGAATTCGGCGGGCGGGACCAAACGCCTTGATCCCGATACCGGTAATCCCCAGTCCCGTCGCACGGAAGGACTGGGTAAATTCTGGAGCGCCCTGGAGCCAGGAATCGCCGCAGATTGCCAGCGACCGATACAGATCCAGCCTCACTTCTACCCCATCACGGATCTGCACTCCCGTGAGAACACACGGGCGATAGCACTGCTCAGATGTCACGCAGAGGCTGTACGTTCCCGAATCCAGATCCGTGAAAGAGAAGGCGCCATCGTTCTCGCTGAGCGCGCTCCTTGCTGCGCTGCGTCCGGACGCGTACAACCGCACCACCGCCTGTTGGACGCCTATGCCCGTCTCCGCATTCCGAACTTTGCCCGAAAGACTACCCGCACGTACGCAGGGAATGCATGTCATAACCGCAACGACGCACAGACAAAATATGCTGTTTCGAATCCACTTCTCCATAGCCGTTATTACCGCATTGAGCATGGACAGTTTCATCTGCCCGGTTCTTCAAGATTGCCGTTTGCCATTATTTCCATGGCCCCCATAGCATACCAGATCCGCATACCATTGAAAACCGTCGGCCTGTCGCTGTTTTTTGTATCCGTTGGTATGAGCATATGAGGGGCAATCGCCCCGATCAATCCGAACGCTGCTTTGGGCCGAGGGTGTGAATCGTCAATCCCTCCACGTTGCCCGAACGAACGCCGGGAAAAAGAAAGCTGGCCGCATATCCGACAACCACACAAAAGACAACGCCGATCGTCGCATATAAAAGGTAATGCACTTGTGTATGTCCCTGCACCCAGTACAGTCCGACAGCGCCGGCCAAGGCGCCAATAACAGCGCCGACGCCATTGGTTCGGACCGTGAAAATCCCCAGGCAAAACAGTCCGCACATGGAACCGCCGATCAATCCCAAAATAGCCATAAATACATCCCAGACCGATTTGATATCCGAGACCACGAACAGCAGCGCCAGCGCTGTGCCCAGGCAACCCAGGCCGACCGTGAATACCCGCGCCAGTCTCAAAAGACCTTTTTCCGTCTTGCATAATTTGAAGGGCCGCACGAAGTCGGTTATCAATGCCGCTGCGCAACTGTTCATGCTTGTGGAGAGGGTGGACTGCGCCGCGGCGAAAATACCGGCAACCAGCAGTCCGCCAAAGCCCGCCGGGAGTTCACGGGCGATAAAGAGCGTAAAAATCGCATCGTTCTTAAGGGTCGGATCGAGGCGGTCGGGATTGGTTTTGTAAAACACGAACAGGGCCGTGCCGATGCTAAAAAAAAGAATCGTTGTGGGAATGACGGCGATCGCATTGGTCCAGATCGACCGTCGCGCCTTCTGAATGCTCGGAACCGACATATAGCGCTGGATCACCGCCATGTCGGAAGAATAGGGCACAAGGGATTGCCCGAATCCGCCAAGCAAGACCACCCACAATGCCGCTGTGGTAAAACTGGTGCGCGAAAAATCCCAGTCGACCCAATGGAACTTCTGTTCCGCCGAGGCGACAGTGAAGAAACTTTCCAGGCCGCCCTCCAGCCGCGAGATGATCACCACCAGGGTCAGAATCGCCCCCCCCAGCAGAACAAAACTCTGAAGCGTATCGGTCCAGACCACACCTTCCAGCCCGCCCAGCGTGCAATAGACGATGCTGAAGACGCCCAACAGCAAAATACACTGCATCTCCGTCAGCGGCGTTATGGCCGCCAGCGCCAGCGCCGGCAAATACATCACGATCGCCATCCGTCCAACCTGAAAAATGACAAACGACATGCTGGCAAACAGCCGGATAACCCGGTTGAAGCGTTTCTCCAGATACTCATAGGCGCTGGTGGCGTCAATGTTTCGAAAGAACGGCAGGAAATAGCAGATTACAAACGGCGTTGCCAATACCACCGTCATATTCACCAGGAAAAATACCCAGTCGGTCATATAGGCCTTGGCCGGAATTGCCAGGAAGGTGATCGAGCTGAGCATTGTCGCAAAGATGCTCAGCCCCGCCACAAACCACGGTACACGCTGGCCGCCGCGAAAAAAATCGTCTGTGTTTTTATTGCGAAACGTGAAAAACACGCCGACGCCAACCATCATGGCCAGATACACGCCGATAATCGCCCAATCATGCCCGCCGAAGGTGTTTTGACGCTTGACCGGAAGAATGGACCAGATGTTGGGCGTTCGCACACGCGGACGGATTTCGCCGCAGGCTATAATGATCGGACTATTGACCGAATCTGCGCCCCATCGAACCGCATTTGTCGTAACCTGGTTGGAGGGCATACTACCGGCCTGAATCCAGGTATCGGTGATGGTGTGATAAGCCCAAATCGGTTTTGGAAAACCCGGATGCGAATCTTTTAGTTCCTCGGCCCGGCCCCACAGCGAGCCATCGTCGCCGCTGATCACGAAGATATGGCTTTGGCCAACATCCATTGCCGTACCGGCCATGACCGACCGCGGCAGGTCGGTCCGTTTACGCCACGGATCGGTTTTTCCGGATTGGTGCCGGCCGGGCGAAAACTCGCATACATCGGTCAGAAATTCGATGCCGCCATGCCCATCGCGCATGCGACGACCGCTTACCACGTACACACAGTACTCCGCACCATTGTGCTGAGCCGCGGTCAGATTAAAGGCGCGCGAAGGTCCCGGCCAGGGAGGAAGAACTTTCCATTGCAGTTCTGATGTGTCGTCCAGTCCAGTCATATCCAGCGACCAGAAATTGGACATGGCTGTTTCCAGGGCTTGCGTGTCCGTTCCACCGGCAAGGTAAATGACATTCCCGATTCTGGCCGCCGCAGAATAGGCACATGGCCTGGGCAGAGAGGGAAGCGGAGAAAAGCGGATTGTTTTGCCTGCGGCGTCCCATCGCAGCAGGAATACATCGTCATACACCCGTTCGGCGTCGTTGCCGCCCATGCAAATCACGCCCTGATCGGTCGAAACCGCCGCTCCATAGGCCAGCGGCCGGGGCAAAAGGAATCCTGTATGCCATTGCCAGCCGTCAGGACCTTTTGTCAGGACAAAAATATCATCGTGCCAGCGTTTGTCGTTTTCCCATACCGGATCGGGGAAATTCGTCCCTCCCGCCACAATCAATGCCTCGTTATGCACGCCGACAAACACTCCCGAACGCCCCAGTCCATCGGGAAGATCGGGAAGAGAAGACCATTCCATTGCAGTCGGGACTTTTTGTGTCTGCCCGTAAAGCGGCAGAGAAATCAGTACAATAGACGCCAAAGAGGCACATAGGCGGCGGAGACGGGATCGCCCAGTGATCCAATTTTTATGAAAGTGTCCTTCCGTGCGTTCTTGCCACATTGGGAAAATGGGGTGTTTTCCTGTTTTGACAGAATCGATGGTCCTCTTTATACATGGCATACTCATCATTGTCTCTGATATCGAGAGAAGGAAATTAAAACCACTCGCAGAGCCCCAATGCTTTCGTTTGTTGGGCAAAGTGGAGGTATTCCTCTTCGGTCAGGCTCTCCAGGGGCAGACGGATCGGTCCGCAGTCCAGCCCAATCAATCGCATCATGGCCTTGATCGCCGGTAAGCCGCGGTAACGATAGCAGAGGCGAACCATCCGGACCGACAACGACTGAAGGGTACGGGCCGTCTGAACATCGCCACGGGTAAAAGCGTCCATAATATTTCGATACAGCCGCGGCGTCAGATTGTAGGTGCTGCCGATGGCGGCATCCGCCCCGGCGGCAAGTCCGCTGGTCAGCATCTCGTCGCACCCGAAAAAGATTTGATACCGGTCGCCGACCGCTTCTTTACACTCCTGAAACTGATGCACGGCCATGGCGGAATATTTAATGCCTCGGAATGCGGGGATCGCCGACGGAGCCTTTGCAAGAAACTCCATCATATCAAAATTGTTTCCGTTCAACTGGGGGATATGATAATAATAAAAATCGGTTTCCGGCGCCGCCGCCGCGATCTCGGCTAGAAAGGCGATCAGCATGTCCACCCGCTGCGGCTTAAAGTAACAGGGGCCTATGGCGGCAATGGCGTCTGCTCCACAAG
>JAFGGE010000219.1 GCA_016930745.1 Sedimentisphaerales bacterium | reverse complement strand
CTGGCGCCTGAGCGCCCAGCGACACGGTTCGCCGGGTACCGATGATACCGGGCAGGTTCCCGAACCGGGAGCAGTGGTTATCAACGAGGTGCTCTCGCATTCTCATGGGAATGATCCGGACTGGATCGAGCTGCACAACACCACCGATGCACCCATTCCCATCGGCGGGTGGTTTTTGTCCGACAGCGACGGAGACGACTCAAACCGGATGAAATACGAAATCCAGGCCGGGACGGTGATCCCGGAGGGTGGTTACATCGTCTTTAATCAGCGGGATCATTTCGGCAATCCGTCCGCGCCGGGCTGTCATATCCCGTTCGCTCTCAGCGAAGGGGGCGATACGCTCTCTCTGCGGTCGGGCCAGGGGGGGCAGTTGACCGGATATGTGGACCAGGAAGATTTCGGAGCTGCCGAGACGGGCGTGGCATTCGGACGCTACCGCAAGAGCACCGGGACGTACAACTTCGTGGCGATGGCCACCAATACGCCGTGGAATGACAATGCCGGGCCCAAACGCGGTCCGGTGGCGATCACGGAGATCATGTACAATCCGGGCACTCCCCCGCAGGATCCGGACCTGGAGTATATCGAGATCAGGAACATTTCGGGCCAGACCTTCGTCTTCCAGAACCTGGCCGACACGGCGACCGGACCGACGGGCTATGTGCTGGAGTATGTACCATGGAAAATAACCGACGGGATCGAATTCACGTTTCCCATGAATGTGACGCTCTCGGCCGACGAGGTGTTGCTTCTGGTGCGGGATGAGGCGGCGTTTCGAGCTCATTATACGGATGTGCCTTCGGGCACGAGGATATTTGAATGGGATTCGGGCCGTCTGGATAACGCCGGCGAGAAGATCGAGCTGTCGATGGCCGGCGACCAGGAGTGGCAGCAGGACCGGTATTATATCCGGGTTGAGCAGATCAGTTATGACGACAAAGCCCTGTGGCCGATCGGGGCCGACCGAACGGGGAAGAGTCTGACACGGATTGATCCGACGGCTTACGGCAATGACCCGGCCAACTGGCAGGCCGCCGATCCTTCTCCGGGCCGATAAAATACGGATTCTACAACAAGGAACAGCACAAAGGGTGAAGCCATGCACTTTCAGAGACTTCACCCTTTTTTTTCATTCCTCAATTCCTCGAAAGATTGACTTTAGAGAGGTAAAACAGTACAATACAGGATGTGTACTGGTGATGGAAAAACCGCTTGGGAGTGGTGTTTGTGTCCGATTTCTATAGAGTTCCACGGCTACTCATTCTGATCTGGATCATTACCGCTGGTGTGTCGGTCTGGGCGGCACAATGCCCGCAAGGCGATCTCAGCGGCGATTGCGCGGTTACCATTCGTGATCTTCTGATTTTCGCCGAGCAATGGCTCGACCAGCCGGCCTGCCAGAATCCAGATGTCATCTGTCCGGATTTTATTCCCGATGGGCGGATCGATATCGACGATTTTACCGTTCTTTCGCACGACTGGCTCAAAGGGGCCGGGCCGGTAATCATCAACGAATTCCTGACCTCCAATGGATCCCGGGCTCCGGTTGATCCGGCCAAGGGAGAATTGCTCGACGAGGACGGCGATTCCTCCGACTGGATTGAAATTTATAATGTATCCAATGAAACGCTCGATCTGGGGGGATGGTCCTTAACGGATAAAGCAGCGCAACCGGACAAATGGCAGTTCCCCGACGGGACAATCCTGGAGGGATATAGCTATCTGGTGGTTTTCGCTTCCGAAAAGAACCGGACCGATCCGAACGCCCTGCTGCATACCAATTTCAACTTGTCCAAGGACGGGGAATACCTGGCCCTGGTGCGGCCGGACGGGACGATTTCGTCCGTGTATGATGACTATGAATATGATCTGGATCAGTTTGGGTATCCGCCGCAGGAGCGGGATATTTCCTATGGGCTGCTGAATGAGAAGAAACGCTATTTCGCCTTGCCCACTCCGGGAAAACCGAACAGTGAAGGCTGGCTTGGCTTTGTCGGGGATATCGAGTTCAGCCATAAACGCGGATTTTATGACCAGGCATTCACACTGTTCATAACCTGTGAAACCACCGACGCCAAAATCCGCTATACCACCGACGGCAGCGAGCCGACGGAAGGCAACGGTATAAAGTACACTCCTGACACGGGAATCCTGATTATGGGGACGACTCCCATCCGAGTGGCCGGATTCAAAACAGGGTACCGTCCTTCCCGCACCGGCAGTCAAACCTATCTGTTTGTGGACGATATCATCGGACAGTCTCCCAATGGCCAAAAACCGGGACCGGACTGGCCCGCACCGGAGGAATTTCACGGTCAGGATATCGACTACGGCATGGATCCGGAAGTTGCCGATAATCCGCTCTATCGGGATCTCATGGCCGATGCCATGACCTCGATTCCGACGCTCTCCATGACGACGGACCTGGCGAATCTGTTCGATCCGGATCAGGGGATTTATGTCAATGCCTATCGCGACGGACGACTGTGGGAACGACCCGGCTCCATTGAATTGATCCAGCCGGATGGGACGCAGGGATTTCAGGTCAACTGCGGGATTCGCATCCGTGGAGGATTCAGCCGCAGCGGCGGCAATCCCAAGCATGCGTTTCGTCTGTTCTTCCGCTCGGAATATGGGGACGCCAATCTGAACTATCCCCTGTTCGGCAACGAAGGCGTGAGCGAATTCGACAAGATCGACCTTCGGACAGCGCAGAATTATTCCTGGAGTTTTCGCGGCGGACCGTGGGGCATGGACAACGGCTCCAAGAACACAATGTGCCGCGAAGTCTGGTCCCGCGATACCCAGGGCGCGATGGGCCAGCCCTATACCCGCAGCCGGTATTATCATCTGTATATCAACGGGCAATACTGGGGCCTGTTCCAGACGCAGGAGCGGCCTGAGGCGCGCTATGCCGAATCCTATTTCGGCGGGAATCAGGAAGAGTACGATGTGCTCAAAGTCGAAGCCGGCTCCTATACGGTTAATGTAACCGATGGGACGGATACAGCATACCGATGCTTACAAAAAGCCGCTTTGGATGGCTTTTATGAAGACCAGGCCTATTACCGGATTCAGGGGCTCAACCCGGATGGAACGCGCAATTCCGCCTATGATGTGCAACTCGATCTTGATAATTTGATCGATTATATGGCGATTACCTATTTCACCGGCAACTATGATGCCCCCCTGTCGAATTTCCTGGGCAACCGGCGGCCCAATAATTATTATGCTATCTATAACCGAAACCATCCGGACGGATGGAAGTTCTTCTCTCATGACGCCGAGCATTCGCTGTTTCTGGGATGGGACCGCACCGGTCCATGGATGCACCCTGATCTGGAAAGGTATCTCTACTTCAATCCGCAATGGCTGCATCAGCAATTGACCGCTCACCCGGAGTATCGTGTACGATTCGGCGATCGTATGCACAAATATTTCTTTAACAACGGCCTGCTGACGCCGGACAATGGCATGAAACGATTTTTAGACCGGGCGCAGCAGATCGATCAGGCGATCATTGCCGAATCGGCCCGCTGGGGCGATTCCAAGATCGAACCGCCGCGGACTCGAAACGACGACTGGCTGCCCGAAATCAATCGTACCTTGGAAGAATACTTTCCCTACAGAACAGAGGTGGTTCTGGATCAATTCATCGCACGCGGCTGGTATCCGCAAACCAAGGCGCCGGTTTATTACATCGGCACTCGGTATCAGCATGGCGGAATGGTCTATCCGCCCGACAGCATTCTCAATATCGACAATGCCAATGTGACCGGGACGGTCTACTACACACTGGACGGCTCCGATCCAAGAGGTCCGACGGCCCAGCAGCAGCCATCGACAACAGGCCTATCTTCTCCGGCGACAGGAATCGCTCCTGCTTCTGCCGGCACAAGCGGCGACGAGGATATCACGCCCCCCGCGGAAGAGGAACCGACATATCGTATTCTCTGGGTGACCGATGCCTACGAAGCGGATGAGGAGTTTACCGAGGTCCTGGAAGAAGCCGGCTATGTGGTCGAACGGCATGTCCTGGACATGCGGAATCTAAGCACGGAAGACTCGCGTTTCAATTTACTCAATGACTCCTATTATACCGATCTGGTGATTGTCAGCAGCGCCACCTTCTCCATTGCGTATGACCAGCCGGATGCCTGGAATTCGATCACGGCGCCGCTGATTCTCATGAACGGATCGCTGACTCGCTCGGGCGGACAGCAAGCCCGATGGAAATGGCTCGACAGCATTGACGATGCCTACGTTGAAGCCAAGGACCTGTGGACGGAGTTTCCGAAACACGATCTGTTCTATGGCGTTTCCATGACCGGGGGCAATACGGTCAATATCGTGACCAGCGAGACGGTTTTTCCGCGCATCACGGATACCGGCAACGGGATTCGTCTGGCACAGAGAATCCCGGAATCCGCCGATGATGATCAGGCCTACGTCTGGATTGCCCTGTGGGACCCGGGGGTGGAATTTTATCCCGGCTCAGGCCAGGTTCCCTCCGGGGCACGGATGTTCTTCGCCGCCGGAGAGCCGCTGTTTATGGATGAAGACGCCTATAACCTCAACGCCAGCGGAAAACGGATTTTCCTCAACGCCATTGAAATCATGCTCCATTATGTGCCGGGAGAACCGATTCGAATCAATCACAGGCCGATTGTCGAGGCCGGGCCGGACCTGACGGTCATGTGGCCCAACGACCGGATCAGCCTCAAGGCCAGAATCCGAGACGACTATTTGCCGGAAGATCCCGGAGAATTGAGCTATACATGGTCTGTCCTGGAAGGACCCGCCGAGGTCCTATTCGACCGGGTCAGTGGCGTCATTCCCCAACCCGGGGGGGTCGTCGATCCCAATGCATTTTTTACCCAGCCGGGAATCTACAGGATCCAACTGGAAGCGGTCGACGGGGAAAAGACAGGATTTGATACAGTTCAGGTTCGTGCCACCGAACCGGCAGTGTCCCTGGAGCTGACCAAGAGCAGCCGCGTCAAATCCCGCGTTCTCAGCGAGACGGGCGAATGGAGCGCCCTGAATGAGGCGACCTACGGGATCGGCCCGGTTAAAGAGAGCCTTCGCATCAGTGAAATCCTATACCATCCGGCCGGCGATCCGAACAACGAATTCATCGAAGTTACCAATATCGGTAGTGAGACCATCAATATCCACTGGGTTTCCTTTACGAAAGGTATAACCTTTACCTTCCCGGACACGGAACTTGATCCCGGCGATTATGTGGTCGCCGTTGGCGATATTGAGAAATTCCAGGCCCTGTACGGAACGGGGATCGCGATTGCGGGACAGTATGAAGGCCGGCTGGATGATGCCGGCGAGAGGATCGTTTTAGTGGATGCAGTGGGAGCCGTCATCCACGATTTCGACTATAAAGATAGCTGGTATGAGCTGACTGACGGAGAGGGATTCTCCCTGACTTTAATCAATCCCAATAACGAAAATTTGGAAACCTGGCAGCAATCGGAATCCTGGAGGCCCAGCGCATTCGTTGGCGGTTCGCCCGGCGCTGCGGACAGTATGTCCGGCTCGACACGGATTCCCAATCCCGGCGATGTGATCATCCATGAGGTTCTTGCCCATTCGCACGGAGAGGCTGCCGACTGGATCGAACTGCATAATACCACCGAACAATCCATAAACATAGGCGGCTGGTTCCTGTCGGACAGTAACCGGGACGACCCGAACCGAACCAAGTACGAAATTCCCGCCAACACGATTCTTCCGGCAGACGGGTACCGGGTATTTTATCAGGACCAGCACTTCGGCAGTCCGAACGCTGCCGGTTGCCGCATCCCCTTTGCCCTGAGCGAAAACGGCGAGACGGTCTATCTGCGTTCCCGTAAGGACAACCAGGGACGATTCACCGGCTTCTTTGAAAAACAATCGTTTGGTGCCTCAGCGACAGGAATCCCCTTCGGCCGGCATGAAACCAGCACAGGAACGACGGATTTTGTCGCGATGAGCCAGGCCACCATCGATAACGAGAATGCCTATCCAAAGGTTGGGCCGGTTGTCATTTCGGAAATCATGTACGAGCCGCCGATGGGCAAATACTTCGATAACGACGAATTTGAATATTTTGAACTGATGAACATCACCGGCCAGCCTGTGCCGCTGCAGTCCTACGATAACGAGCTGAATGATTTTCTACCCTGGCGAATGACGGACGGTATCGATTTCACCTTCCCGCCCGATACGGTCCTGAAAGCCAACGAGCGGCTGCTTCTGGTGCGTAATCTCGACGCTTTTACGGATCGCTATTCCGTACCGGCGAACACACAAATCTTCGAATGGACCGACGGCCGGCTCAACAATGCCGGCGAAAAGGTGCAGCTTTCCATGCAGGGCGACCAGGTGGATGGAGTACTCTATTATATCCGCCTGGACAGCGTGGAATTCAGCGATGCGTCGCCCTGGCCGCAGATCGATAACCGTACTCCTGACCTGGTCGATAAACCTGGCCAGTCCCTGCACTTGAAAAATCCAAAACTAACCGGTCAGAACTACGGAAACGATCCGGCCAACTGGAAAGCCGCCGCGCCGACCCCTGGATCGTAATCCTATCGATAGAATCCTGCACGGGGTGCAGACCTTACGCATAATAGTCCACAATCAATCCCAAAGGAGCATGGTCGAACTGCGTATAGATTCCCAGACCTCGCAGCAGGCGGGTCGTGGAGCCGTAGAACCTGCGGTTGACCTCGACAGCAAAGGCTTTTACGGAAGCCCTGGCCTTATGGCGCATATCCGGCGCCGCAGTATTCCTGCCGGGACTGTCCTGTTCCTGTCGCAACCCTGCCGGCAGGCCGTAATGACGACGCACCAAAGCCGTCGATTCGCCTGTTGCATAGCCAATCTGTACGGTCATCTTGTCTATCCATCAAGCCCGGATGCACTGCGAGCCGTCACAGCGCAGAGGGGCTGGTTTATCAGGTACAATAGCGAGGAAATGCAATCGCTGTGCCCGGTCCGGCACAGGGGGTGCTCGCTTAAGATAGTGTACATCCATGCCTCATCACATAGTCCCAGAACTGTTGCCATCGGCCTTTGGTCAATTTTAATGTT
>JAFGGE010000018.1 GCA_016930745.1 Sedimentisphaerales bacterium | reverse complement strand
ATATCAACAGACCGTCCTGCTGGCCGTGGAGGAAGTGGAAGATGCCGTTGTCGCTTATATTCGGGAACAGCAGAGGAAGGATTCCCTGGAGCGATCCGTAGAGGCCGCCCGGAGATCGGTGGACCTGGTCAGCACCCTGTATCGCAACGGACTGACGGACTTTCAGAATGTGCTGGATATGCAGAGGGCTTTGTCTATCCAGCAGGACCGGCTTGCCGAAAGCCGGGGACTGGTCGTTCAGGATCTGATTGTGCTGTACAAGGCCCTGGGCGGCGGATGGGCCCTTGAGGCGGATAAAGATTCTACGGCCGACTCATGATCGCGACGGATGGTTTAGTCGCCGAAGAGTCGGACCGGCTGCTTTTTGAGCTCCTGTATCGTACCCAACAGGGCATATTCGGCGATGCCGTGGGTCGTGACGAATCGCTGTACGGCGTTGTGAATCTGGCCCTGGGTGCGGGCGTGCATCATGGCGAAAAGATTGTAGGGAAAGCCGGGAAAGGTCTTTCGTTCATAACAATGGCTGACCTGGGGCACGGCGGCCAGGGTCCGGCCGACGGAATCGATACGCGGCGAATCGACTGTCGCGCAGAACATGACATTGGCGGTGTAACCCAGCCGGTAATGATCGAGCACGGCGGCAATCCGGCGCAAAACGCCTTTTTCCATCAGGGAGTGAATCACATCGAGGACTTCGACCACCGCCAAATCCCTGCCGGCGAGAGTATCGAAAGGGGCAGGCACAAGCGGAAGATCGTCCTGAAGGCGCGGCAGGACTTTTTGTTCCAGCAGAGACAACTCGGTATCGCCCGGCGTCATAGGATCGATCCGGATCGGGGCGGCGGCGGGGGCCTTGCCGGTCAGGCGAAACCGCACATCCAGCTTGAACAGTTTTATCGCGGGCAGGGGATAGAAAGTTACGCCGCACTGCCGTCCGAGTTCCGTTAGCTTCTTTTCTATCTCCTCTTCATTGCCTCCCTGCAGGGTAAACCATACGTTGTATGGATGATCGCGCAGATAATTATGCGATACTCCCCGTTCGGCGTTGATCCGCTCCACGGTTTCCGACAGTTTATCCTCAGAAACCGAGGCGGCCGCCAGAACCGCCGTCCGTCCCAGGGCGCGGTAGTTGATCTGGCCGCGAAACCGACGGATCCAGCCCTTTGCTTTTAAATCCTGTATTGCCTCGATGACGGTCAGCTCGTCCCCATCGAGCCGGACGCCCACCTCCGCAAACGGATGCCGGCAGATCGGCAGGGGATCCTGCAGAACAGTCAGCAGGACCTTTTCGAAATCGGACAGGGGCAGATTCACTTTTGGACTCCTTTTGTCGGACGAGCCAGCTTGCAGATGGGGTCCTGTTGCAGATAATCGCCCAGCATGGTATACGCCCGCGCCCGGCAGCCCCGGCAGTAGGCCAGGTAGCCGCAGGAACCGCATGCGCCTTTATAAAGGTTGTGATCGCGGAGGCTGTTGAGATATTCCGAATGGAGCCAGATCTCTTTGAAGTCGTACCCGTTGTCTACCAGACTGCCTGCGGAAACATTGAGAAATCCGCAGGTCTGCACCTGTCCGGTATGGCTGATAAAGGCAAATTCGGTCGCGGCCAGGCAACCGGCGATTCGGTCGGCGCCGTCGATTTTTTCCTGACGGGCCACGCGGGCGAATTGCGGACCGCAGGTCAGACGGACTTCGATGGAAGAATGTTGTTTGAGAGCCGCCATATCTTTAAGCAATTGTTCATATTGGTCCGGGTCCAGGATCAGGTCGCGCAGCTCGTCGGCCCGGCCGACCGGGACAAGGATAAACGGGTTGAAACAATAGGCCCCCAGCTTCACGGCCAGATCGGCGATGGCCGGGACCTCATGCAGATTGAGTTTTGTAATGGTGGTGTTGATTTGAAATCGAATCTCTGTTTGTTTGGCTTTTTCCACGGCGTGCAGGACCGTATCGAAGGCCCCGTCGATACCGCGAAAAGCGTCGTGTGTTTTGGAGGTGGCCCCGTCCAGGGAAAAGGAAAACGCCAATATGCCGGCCTCTTTGAGTTGCAGGATGCTTTGGTCGTTGATATGAAAGCCGCAGGTGGCCATCACCATTCGCAAGCCAAGGCTTCTGCCGTAGCGGGTCAGTTCGAAGATGTCTTTACGCTCCATCGGTTCGCCGCCGGTCAGAATGATCACACATGTATTAAAATCGGCGATTCCGTCCAGAATCCGCCGGCATTGTTCGGTGGAAAGCGGATCGGCCCCGCCCTGATAAGCGGCAGCGCGGCAATGCCGACACCGAAGGGGACAGCGCCGCGTAACCTCGAAGGCGATGATCCGGGGACGGACCGGGTCCGGATTGGAACTGTGTGAATGGGGATGGCGATGCTTCATGATCGTAACCGCTGCGCCGCTTTTTTGGCATGGTAGGTGATGATGATATCCGCGCCGGCCCGTTTGATCGCTGTCAGCACCTCCATCATGCCATCGTCTCCGTGGATCAGTCCTGCCTGTGCCGATGCCTGAAGCATCATATACTCGCCGCTGACGTTGTAGGCGGCCAGAGGCACATCAAAGCGCTGACGGGCGCGATACAGGATGTCCAGATAGGCCAGGGCGGGTTTGACCATGACGATGTCGGCCCCTTCTTCGATGTCCAGTTCGATTTCGCGCAGGGCCTGTCGGGCGTTGACGGGATCCATCTGATAGGTCTTTCGGTCGCCAAAGCCGGGGGCGCTGTGGGCCGCATCGCGAAACGGGCCATAAAAGGCCGAGGCGTATTTGGCGGCGTAGGACATGATCGCCGTTTCCGTACATCCTTCGGCGTCCAGGGCCTTGCGGATCGCGCCAACCCGTCCATCCATCATATCCGACGGAGCGACGATATCGGCCCCGGCGCGGGCGTGTGCGACGGCCATTTTCGCCAGCAGTTCCAGTGTGCCGTCATTATCAATGCGTCCGTCTTTCACGACGCCGCAATGACCATGATCGGTATAGGCGCAAAGGCATACATCGGTGATTACCAGCATTCGCGGCAGGAGTTCCCTGATCCGCCGTATCGACTGACAGACAGCGTTGTCGGGTGCCCACGCCTCAGATCCAACCGCATCTTTTGTTTTCGGCAATCCGAATAACAGGACAGCAGGAATGCCCAGATCGGCGGCTTCGGCAGCCTCGGCAGCAATCCCTTCCGGGGAAAGATGGTAACAGTCGGTCATCGATTCGATCGGTTCATGGACGTTCTTGCCGGGACAGGCAAACAGCGGATACACAAAATCAGCGGGCAAGAGAGTCGTCTCGGCAACCAGTCGCCGCATAGCGGGACTGGTTCGCAATCGTCGCAAGCGTGTTGTCGGAAATCCCATCTGTTTTCCTCAGTAATAGAAGAAGGCTTATCTTTTTTTGGAAACCTGCGAATCCCTGTGATTTTCTTCGTATTGTTCGATCGCCGCCAATAATCCATCGATGGTATGTACGTCGGCTTCCAAGGTCGGTTCGAGTCCCAGAGCTTTCAATTGTTTTGTGGCGACCGGGCCAATGGAGCCGATTTTTAATCCAGCCTCCCGTACCAGGGAAACGGGTATCTGGTCCAAAAAGGATCGCACCGTAGAAGAGCTCGTAAAGGTCAGCCAGTCAATTCCGCGGGCCTGTATCTGTTCGCGGATCTCTTCGATGTTCTCCCTGTTTGGTTCCACGGTATACACCGCGACATCATCCACCTGGGCTCCGACGGCGGTGAAGGTCTCGACCAGATCCTTTGGAGCGATGCCTGAGCGCAGCAGAACGATCCGTTTGCCCTTTAATGATTCAAGCGAGCAAAGCTCTTTGGCCATGATTTCGCTGGTGTATTTTGCAGGAACAAAATCGGCACGGATACCAAACGACTCCAGGATATCGGCGGTCTGTTTTCCGATGCAGGCGACTTTTGCCTTACCAAACGCCCGCGCATCCCTGCCGGCGCTGTACAAGGCCTTGAAGGCATGCCGCACTCCGTTGGCGCTGGTGAACATGATCCAGTCGTACTCGGACAGACGGGATATCGCTTCCTGGGTTGGCGGACTGTCGCTTTGATCGATGATGCGGACGGCGTTAAAACGGATCGGGATCGCTCCGGCGGCGGCGAGTTTTTCGGCCAAGACATCATTGCCTGCCGGATCTCTGGCAATCACGATATGTTTCCCGAAAAGGGCTCGATTCATAAACCAGTTGAATGGATCATTCCCGACCGCTGTGGGGCCGATGATCACAATGGAGGGGGCGCCAAAATCTTTTTCACGACACTCCATTGCCACGAGATCCAGTTGCGATTTCAGCAATCTCTGCCGGGGTGTCGTGGCGTTTTGAATCACAGCGACGGGCGTGGCCGGATTTTTGCCGCCGTCGATGAGATGGGATGTAATTTGATCCAGATTGCCCATTGCCATATAAAGCACGATCGTCCCGTCAAATCCGGAAAGAAAACGGTAATCCAGCGTCGCCTCGGTCTTTGTGGCGGCTTCTCGTCCGGTTACAAAGACCACCTGGGAGGCATGATCACGATCGGTCAAAAAGATCCCTGCATAGGCGGCGGCGGCCAGCCCTGCGGTGATTCCCGGTACGATTTCGAAGGGAATTTCTTCCTGAGCACACAAAGCCGCTTCTTCCGGCGCCCGCCCGAACAGGCCTGGATCCCCACCTTTGAGGCGAACCACGATCTTGCCTTCTTTGGCCTTGTCCAAAAGAAGGGCATCGATTTCAGACTGGGTCCATGGTCGCGGTCCGGTCCGTTTGCGAACGCCGACTTTTTCGGCCTCGATCGGGGCGTAACGCAAGAGGGATTCATTGGCCAAACCGTCGTAAATCACGCAGTCGGCCAGTCCCAGTACCTGGATCGCACGCAGGGTGATCAGGGTCTCATCCCCGGGCCCGGCGCCAACCAGATAGACCTTTCCTTTCTTCATTCCGTCTCCATTGCCTGCAAAATCGCATCCCCTCCGGCATCCAATATCTGCTGGACTATTTTTTTTGCCATATCCTGTCCGTTTTCGGTTTTCCCTCGCATCTCCCTGCGGATCATCGTTTTACCTTCCGTATCCGCCAGAAAAGCGGTCATATGAAGTATACCATTTGTTTCTCTCTTGGCATATACCCCGACCGGGGCATGGCAGCCGGGGTGCAATCCCGCCAATACAGCCCGTTCTGTTTCTACGGCCAGCCGGGTTGGTTCATGGTTTACGGCCTGTAAAAGCTCCCTGGTTTCGATATCATCGTCTTTACACTGAATTGCCAGGGCTCCCTGGGCAGGGGCGGGTGTGAAAATGGCTGGATCCAGGATCAGGGAGATGCGATTGGACAAGCCAAGCCGTTCCAGACCTGCCCGGGCCAGAATTATCGCATCCAGCAGTCCTTCCTGCACTCTGGCAAGACGCGTGGGGACATTGCCGCGCAGGATTTCGATGTTCAAATCGTGCCTGACGGTTCGCAGCAGGGCGATTCGCCTTGGGCTGGAAGTGCCGATTTTGGCTCCGGCGGGCAGATCGTCCAGCGAAGCGATCATGCCATGGGCAACCAATACATCTTCAGGCCAGCGGCGTTCAAAGATTGCCGCGATGGTTAATCCCTCGGTGATTCGGCTCGGCATGTCCTTGTAACTATGAATGGCTACTTCGGCGCGGTCTTCCAGGAGGGCCTGTTCAACCTGGTTTGTGAAAAAGCCCATTCCCGGCAATTTCCACAGGGCTGTCGTACGATCCTGATCGCCCTTGGTGGTAACCTTGACGACCTCGATTTCCAGATGGGGGTGGGCGTCTCGGAGCGCATCGATGACTTGACCGCTCTGGGCCAGTGCAAGATCGCTGCTTCGGGTTGCCACACGTATCGTTTTCATTTTGTTGTCGGCCGATGATAGGCGAAAACGGCTGTAAAATCAATGGTTCTTTGCCGTCACAAACAATCTGCCTGCTTTACGAAAAAAAAAGATAGAAATGCAAATCGAAGAGGACTACGATTATATCGTTATCGGGAACTGGAAAAACGCAATTTTGGATGAAAGGAAATGGCATGAAGACATATCTCTATGAAGCGGTTCTGGTTCTGTCGGCGGCCGTCTTGTTGATCGGCTGCGGCAAGAAGGAAGACAAACCGGCGCCTCCTTCTCCTGAGGTGGAAAATGCCCAGAAAGAGGTCGGGGAGGCCCTGACGGCCGCCAAGGGTCTGATCGACTCCAAGAAGGAAGAGGTTGTCAAGGCCATGCAGGACAATCTGGATCAGTTGCAGACCCAAATGACGCAGTTGCAGGCCAAGGCCAAGGAAAAGGGCGCACAGGCTATGGCCGAGTTCGAGAAGCAGAAGGTTCAGTTTGACGCCAAGCTGACCGAGGCCAAGGCGCAATTTGCCAAACTCAAAGACTCCGGAACCGATGCATGGAAAGGCGTTCAGGAGGCGGCCCAAGCGGCTTATACGGAGTTGGAAAAGACGTACAACGAGATTGCCGCCAAGTATAAATAACGAGTAACATCGTACGAATTCTGCAATAGCCGGTTTTCTGAAGCCGTTTATCTTTATCAGGTATACCATCAACACCTCCAGGGATGGGGTGTATGGTAGTTAAGAGGCGCCTGTTCAGGAAAGGGGAGATGTCATGTCAAAAAGGGTGATTTTCGCATGTCTGGCCGTGATTATCGTGGGGTCAGGATTTGGATTTGCCCAACAATCCAGAATCCCGAAAAATGTCATTCTGATCGGCTGGGACGGGGCGCAGAGGGAGCATGTCCAGCAATGCCTGGACCGCAAGGAACTGCCCAATTTGCAGCGGCTGATCGACCAGGGAACCATGGTCGAGATCGATGTTGAGGGCAAAACCGACACCAAGGCGGGCTGGTCGCAGATTCTGACCGGGTATTACCCTACAGTGACCGGAGTATACAGCAATGCCAATTTTCAGCCGGTGCCAAAGGGATACAGCGTTTTTGAAAGGCTTGAGGAACGGTTCGGTAAGGATCATTTCGTGACCGTTGCCGTTATTGGTAAAAAGGCGCATTGCGGGGAGATTCGACCGCCGGAAAAGATAACCTACGCGGAGTGGGAAAAACGAAACAGCAAGAAAAAAACAGTTCAGCCCGGCACGACCAAAAAGCCGGAAGGCAAAGTGGTTACGGTCGATGGCGTCCGGTATGTCGATTTCCCCGGTTCTCCGTATTACAACATGTACACCGCCCTGGAGGTCTGGGAGTATGGATTGATGAAGGATGAAGCGGTCGGCAAGCGTGCTCTGGAACTGCTGGAGACCTACAAAAACAAGCCGTTCTTTTTCTTTGTCCATTTCGCCGAGGTGGATCACAGCGGACACCAGAAGGGAGAAAATTCCAGAGAATACAATGACGCCCTGATCTCCAATGATCTGTGGACCGGACGGATCATGGACAAGCTCAAGGAACTGAATTTGGCCGACAAGACGACGATCTATGTGACCGCCGATCACGGATTCAACGAGGACATGAAAGGGCACAGCTTTGCCCCGTATGTCTTTCTGGCCACCAATGATAAAAAGGTCACCCGAAGCGGCAGGCGGCAGGATGTGGCGCCGACGATCTATGAAGCCTTTGGCGTGGATGTGAGCAAGATGATCCCGCCCCTGGATGGGATTTCGCTGACAAAGGCCGACAACCGTCCTGCTGCCAAGATCGCCCCCGTGACGGCGCCCAAGCAGAAAAAGACCAAACAGACCGCCGCTCAGAAAGCCGCTCAAAAAGCCAGGCAGACCCAGCAAGAATTCCGTGAACCGGATGTCATTTTTGTCCCCACGCCGCAGGAGGTTGTGGACAAGATGCTGGAACTGGCCCAGGTCAAACAAAGCGACATTGTGTACGATCTGGGTTGCGGGGATGGGCGCATCGTGGTGACCGCGGCCAAGGAATTCGGCTGCAGGGCGTTCGGATTTGACATCGATCCGCAGCGCATCAAGGAATCCAACGAAAATGTTGAAAAGAATCAGGTCGGCCATCTGGTCACGATCGAACAACAGGATATATTCACGTTGGATCTGAGCGACGTCGATGTGGTGACGCTCTATCTGCTGCCTTCGCTGAATGTCAAGCTGATCCCGCAATTGCAAAAGTTAAAACCGGGCTCGCGGATCGTTTCGCATGATTTTCCGATGAAAGGCGTCACCCCGGACCAGGTGGTCCATGTGGTTACCAGCGACGATCAGACCGAACATACGGTTTATCTATGGACGACACCGCTGAAAATGGAGAATAAGAACAACTAACCGCTCCGGCGAGGCGCAAAAAAGACGTAGACAATAGGAACTCAAGAAAACCGAGAGGCAGGTGAACTGCTTCTCGGTTTTTTTCATCTACTTCCATAGCTTTTTGTGCAGTTCGTAAGCATCCGGATCATGCTGTTTCAATTCGGCTCGGGTGAAGGGATAAAAATCGTTTGTGCCGAAAAAGGCCTCGGCCGTTTCGGCGAAATATTCCTGATCGTTGTTCATGGCGTAGTGCCGCCGCGTGGAGCCGTTGATGTGCAGCACTGACTCATATGCGCCGCTTTCTTTGGCTTTCCTGTAGGCCTTGCGAATCTCCGGATGTCCATACCCAAGCACCTGATGGTGGTAGGCATGGGCCAGCTCGTGAAAGACCATCCAGGGCTGGTCTTTGGTCCATTGGAGAAACGTCTCGGCCCCGGCCAGTTCCACCGAGCCGGCCTTGTCCGGATTAAAATCGTTTTCTTTGAGCCATTGTGCGCTGGGGTGGTAACACATGCACGGATGCTTCTCCGGACGATTTTTATATTCCACCCATATCGGAACCTGCTGGAGTTTGACGACAGCGCCTTCAGGCAGCATATAGGAAATCTGGTACAGATGACTTTTCAGATGCCGCAGAACCTTGTCGGCCAGATCCGGATGCTTGTCAAGCAGGTCGCGATGGACCAATACCGACCAACCCTCGATGGTTTGTCGCTGATAGAGCGACGTAGGGGGATACTTGGGTTCCGTCTCGCCTGCCGCACCGAGCAGCAGGGACGCCAGACACACTGCTAATATGGTTCTTCCCATGGCTCTGGTTCCTTTTGTGGTACAATTCGTTTTACCTGGATATTGCGCACGGCCCCGGTCGTCTGCCAGGTCGAGACGCCCAGCGGCCGGGCCATTTCCACTTCGAATCGGACGCCCATGTTCCGCCCGGTAATGCGGATATTCACCAGAGGCTCGTCATTGATCCAGGCCTGAATCCGGTCCAGAGTCACCCGCAGGCGGATGTCGTACCATTGGCCCTTCTTAAAATCGAAGCTTGTGGCCGTCTCATTGTTGGCGGCGTCAAAATAGTCGATATTCGACAATCCCACCAGCATTCCGCCCCATCCGCCGCATACCAGTGTGCATGGATACCGGCCCACCGGGAACGTCAGGCCGCAGAAGAAATCCTCGCCTTCCACGCGCATTGCCTGGAGCGTGATCTCGTAATCCTGTCGAATCAATGGGCCCGTCCATGTAATTCCTGTCATGTCGTTGCCCCGATTCATTACAATCGCGCCGTCTCTGACGACGACTTCCTTATGCCCCAGAAACGGTGTCTCGGTCCAAAAGCCCAGGGACTGACCGTCGAAAAGAGTCATCTGCCCGGTGCTGGGCGTTACGGCCGGGGCGTCGTCCAGCACAAAACAGGCAATGGATGTGCTGTTGCGGACATAAAGACGACCCGGCATGAGGGCCGGATGTGAAAAGACCTTGGTATCTTCCAAGGGGAACAGACGAAGGCGCGAAATCAGCCTGGGTCCGGCTGAATCGGCGGCCAGACACAGCAGTTCTCCCTCTGCCGTTATGATGAGGAGGCGGTCATTGCCTGCGATCAACGAAACATGATTCTTAAACGCTTCTTTATCCTCCCACACCCAATGCTCTTTCAACGTAACCGGATCGAGACAGTATAAGGATTGCCCCCCGACTCCGAACAACAGGTTCTTATATAACACCAGCGTGACGGCGCCATGGGCCGGATTCTCATGCATAGCTGCCGGCTCCGACAGGATTGTGCCGTCGTCTTTGAAGTCATATAAGCAGGTTCCCTTTCCTTCGATTGCGGCGATAATCCTGCCGTCGGAGTTGAGCGGCGTCGACACATTGAAATCCCCCTCGACCGATGGAGTAAGCTGCCACAGTCTTTTGCCCGTTTCCGGATCCCATCCGCCCAGAGAACGAGAATCGCCGCCGACGATCTGCCACCTGCCGCCGAATGTGCCGAGAAGGAAGGAAGAATATCCCGGTGGATTGCCCGGTGACGTCCAGACGGTTTCACCGGTGAACCGATTAAAAGCGGCCAGAGCGGCATAGGTTTTCGGCGGATTCTTTGTATCATCCGTTTTCTCCGGAGGGACAGCGCCGGGATTGACGATCAGCTTATCTCCGACGATCAACGGAGTCGAGCACATCCCCCGCGTCGGCAACTTGGCGTTGAACTCCTTGAGGATATTTCGCTTCCAGACCTCGCGGCCGTTACGAAGGGAGACGCAATAGATATCCCCAAAGGCGCCGAGCAGATAGGCCAGGTCGCCCTTGATCACCGGATTGGCTCGCGGACTGTTGGTGTAATCCATCTGGCCCTCTGCCGGGTAGGATAGCTTCCAGACCTCTTCGCCCGTGTCGGCCAGGAGGCCGCGCCATACATCCTGTTTTCCTTCCTTATCTTTATCGGCGACAATCAGGTATTCTCTGGTCGCGGCCAATCCGGACATGCCCAAATTGGTTAAGGGAACGGTCCATCGATATCGCGGTTCGGAGGGCAAAGCGTCTGGCACATACGGACTGACGGCATCCCGATAGGGCCCGCGCCAGTCCGTCCATTCGGTTACAATCGAACCGGCCGGATCCGTCAAGCCGACGAATCCTGCTTTCGATTCCAGACTGGCCAGCAGCGAAGGATCATCCTTAACATTTCCTAATATCTCAACGAGCTTATCGGAGGAAATACCGGTACGATACTCTGTCATAAAAACCGTGATGAACGGAACCGGTTCGGTTTGTCCGATCACCCGTAAGGAACCTTTTTCGATCGTGCCGCCACCTTCCAGCAGAGGCAGGCAATAACTGCTGAGGATCGTGACATCGGCTTTGTTTTCCAATACATCCAGCGCTGCGTCCCTGCAGGTTTCAGCGGTAATCCGTTCCTCACGGGACAGATAAATCCACTCTTTGCCCAGGGCTTCCAGGGCCGCGGCGTTTTTTTCTTCGGCGTATTCCGGCCCCAGCAGAATCTTTCGCTCCCGCAGATCCTTGATGTGTTGTGCCGGATCGTCCTTGCGCACGACAAACAATCCCGTCAGCGTAGTGGTTCCTTCCTGCCCGGTCAGCATGGCCACAGGACGAATCGTCATGTGTTTCTTTTCGGAATCGTACATTACCGCCGAATACTTTCCGATCGCAAGATGAATCGGGCCTGATTCCTGCTCCAGCAGTTTCGCCAGATTATCGGCGAATACCATCTCCACCGGATGCTCAAGGCGCTTTTGCAGGAATGCGCCAAGTTTTTCATAGTCGCGCTGCGCATAACCGGACACACAGGCACACGCCAGGGGCTTGGCCAGCGGATCGAGCACGGCGATTTTCAATGTGGAGGTTTGGGGTGTCGCAGGAGAAGACGCCTCGGTTTCGATCGGCCTCTTACGGCAGCCCGGCACGGCAATCCCCAGGAACAAACCAATCAGAATCCATCGTCTTCCATAACGTGTCATGATTTTCTTCATCCTTTCTGCAACATCCACCCTTCCGGATAGTCTATACGGATTCAAAGCATGCAATGCAACGAGAGCATATAAACGCCCCTTCTCTGCATCCGAAGACGCAGCGACGGGGCGTTTTACGCTGCACAGTGTGATTCATCGAAATCCCTATACGTCGCAAATCTCGACCGCCTGGGTCAGCGAGGCAAGCTTGTCCTTCTTTCGCGGGATGAATTCCTGTCCCAAATATCCGTCGAAGCCGGTCGCCACAATCGCCTTGCAGATGGCCGGGTAATACAATTCCTGCGTATCGTCGAACTCGTTTCGTCCCGGCACGCCGGCGGTGTGATAATGCCCGATGTATTCAGCATACTCCTTGATCGTGGCGATCACATCGCCTTCCTGCACCTGCATGTGGTAGATGTCATAGAGCAGCTTTACGTTCGGCGAGCCGACTTGCTTGCACATCTGGGCGCCCCAATGCGTCCGGTCGCACATATAATCCTTGTGGTTGCGTTTGCTGTTGAGCAGCTCCATGCAAACGACGACCTTTTTCTTTTCCGCCAAAGAGGCGATTTTCTTGAGGCCGATAACGCAGTTCTTGAGGCCTTCCTCGTCGTCCATGCCTTCCCGGTTGCCGGAAAAGCAGATCACATTCCGATAGCCCCATTCGGAAGTGGCTTCGATCGATTGGGTGATTCTGGCCAGGCATTCCTCATGGTTCTCGATGCGATTGAGCCCCTTGCCGATGCCATGCGACGGCGTCATTGTGCAGATCAGGCCGTATTTCTTCAAGGTCGGCCACTGATCGGGTCCGGCTAGGTCAAATCCAACCAATCCAATTTTGGCCGCATGGGCGGCCAGATCGTCGAACGATACTCCCCCATAGCACCATTGACAGACCGACTGTTTGATCCGGCCGTTTTTCACGCCCTGTTTGACTTCGGCATTCGCCAGTGACGATACCGATCCGGTCACCACAACGCCTGCGACGCCGGCCGCCAGCCCGCCCAGCACGTCGCGGCGCGTCGGATGGGATGATTTCTGTTGGTTGTCTATCTGCATTTTCCTGTCCTTTCTCAGTAAAAAAACAGCATTCAATCATTTGCCTCATTATACTGGATCGGGGCCGGTCGGTTCAACCTTCTTTACCACGTAAGATCCTTTCTTTCGGATTGCCAAAGGAAGTTACCGTCGATACAATCCACCGCAATTTTTTACATTGTTACGCTGTGGACTATTCAGAACAGGCTTTGTTTTGAAAGATATTTAGCATTGGAAACTCGTCTAACCCTGGTTTTTCCCCCGCCGGCCGGCCCGACGTATGCGCCACTGGGGCTGGCTTCCCTGGTGTCGTACCTCAGGACCGAGGTTCCACAGGCCCAGCTTTCCGTCTTTGATTTAAATGTCTTCCTCTGGCGGGATTGGGCCGGGAGAACGCAGGAGGGTGAAACACTTCTGGCTTTTCTCAAGGGACAAGGCCAGTCATTTTATGATCCCATCACATATCAACATTTTCAATCCACCTGGTCACAGTATCATACCCATGTGAACGCTCTTCACCGGCAGATACAAACCTTTCTGGCTACAGGTCAATGTGATTCCGTACTGGGTGCGATACTGGATGAAATGGTCGAAATGGTTATGGTAAGCGATCCGGAAATTCTCGGTTTTTCCCTCATGTTTCCGGATCAGGTTGCTTTTGCTCTGGCTATAGCGCGGCGGCTCAAGAGCAGGGAAACGCAAAAAAGGGCCGTGCCTCGTATTGTTCTTGGCGGGGCGGCCCTGTCCGCCCTGGATGTCGGCGAGCTGCTCACAGCGGCGGATTTTGTCGATGCAGTCGTCGCTGGGGAAGGGGAACAGCCTCTGGCGATGCTGGCCAAAGGGATCCCCATCGACACCATACCGGGTGTGTGGACGGCAAAACAACGGAATCAGAAAATCCAGCTTTCCCAGCCTCCGGTGTCGCTGGATTCTGTGCCGGCGCCGGATTTCGGCTGGTTCGATCTGGACCTGTATGCCAATCCGGTTCCCGTGCTGCCGGCCGTTCTTTCACGCGACTGTCAATGGCGCCGCTGCCGATTCTGCGCCCACAATTTCAGCTTTCATGGGTATCGGCAAAAATCGGTATCCCGATTTATTGACGAGATCGAAGTCCTCATGCAGCGACACAAGGCCGTCCATTTTTATCTGGCCGATCAGTATGTTCCGGCCCAGACTTTGGAAACATTGTCCGAGCAAATTCTTCACCGCAAGCTGCAGGTCCATTTCCATATTATGGCCCGTCCCACGGCTGATTATACTCCTGACCTGCTTATTAAGGCTTCCCAGGCGGGCTGCTGCTGGATCAGTTGGGGCGTCGAGACCGGCTCGCAGAGACTATTGGATCTGATCCGTAAAGGCACATGCCGGGAGCAGATCGAGCAGGTTCTCTACCACAGTCATCAGGCAGGCATCGCCAACCTGATGATGATGATCTTTGGGCTGCCCACCAGCGCCGAAGCGGATCTGCGGCAGACCTTCGACCTGATCGAGCAGGTCTATCCGGCGGTCGATGCGATTACTTCCAGTTCGTTCGTTTTGTTTGAAGGTACGCCTTTGGCCCGGTGGGCAAAACGATTCGGCCTGGAGATTAGGGGACGGGAAGAATTGGTCAACATCGATGGCAGAATCGTGTATTCGTCCCGCCTGAAGTATAGGATTCGGGACGGAAATGGCAATCTCGTTTCCCCGCCGGGACCGATGGAAGTCGATCTCTGGAATCGGCGGCGGCGCTGGTTTCCCGAAATCCATAACATGGAACAGCTCTGCTGTGAACATTTCCTTCTCTACAGCGCCTTGCGGAAAACAAACGACCAACAATTCCCTACGCGGCCCATTTCCCCGCCCCGTGCGGCATAGTATGAATCGACACGCGGTGAAAATCCTGGCTCCTCGCTCCTCTTCCTTCCCCAAAAAAGCCTTGCAAGTCGTGTTAATCATCGTATAATTCCATTTCTTACAGAACTTTACCGTCGTTAATCCAGAGGGAAAGGAAACAGCAGATGGCAGGCAAATTTCATCATTTCGGCGTACCTACGAGCCGCAAAAGCCCAAACGAGACCTTCCTCGAAGGAGCGGGCGTTCATGTCTCCGATCCGGAGTCGCATCCCTATCGGATCGAATTCCTTCGGTTCGAGCCGGATAGCTGCATGCCCGAGGCCCTTAAGACCACGCCGCATGCCGCGTTCATGGTCGATAGTGTGGACGAAGCGATTCAGGGCAAGCAGGTTGTCCTGGAGCCGTTTGACGCCAACGATACGCTCCGCGTGGCCTTCATTCAGGACGGCGACGCCCTGATCGAAGTGATGGAAACGAAATCCTGACCCAGGAAAGGGAAAACCATGCCTACCCGTAAATTCATCAACCAGCCGGAAAACCTGGTCAGCGAATTGCTGGAGGGTTTTGTCCTGGCCCATCCGGATAAGATCAAGCTGGCCGGGTCCAATCTGGTCGTCCGCGCCAAAGAAAAATCGAAGGACAAAGTCGCTGTGGTCACCATCGGCGGCAGCGGCCACGAACCGGCCCTGAGCGGATACGTCGGCGAAGGGATGCTCGATATCTCCGTGCCGGGCGATATCTTCGCCGCCCCGGGTCCGCCCCGCGTGGTCGAAGCCCTGGAAATGGCCAACCGCAAGGCCGGGGTGCTTTTTGTAGTTCTCAATCACGCCGGCGATGTGATGAGCGCCAACGTGGCCATGCAGATGGCCAAGAGCAAAGGCCTGAAGGTAAAGGATATTTTAACCCATGAAGACATCTCCGCCCCCAGCCGGCAGGATCCTAAGGAACGCCGCGGACTGGCCGGGTGTTTCTTTGTGATCAAGGTCGCCGGGGCTGCCGCGGAGAAAGGCTATTCTCTGGATCAATGCTTTGCCGTCGCCGAGCGGATGGAAAAGAACATGGCGACCCTCGCGGTCGCCGTGGCCGGGGCTTCGCACCCCGCGACGGGACAGGTCATCGCCGAGGTGCCGGATGGACGCATGAATGTCGGCATGGGCCAGCATGGCGAGGCCGGCACCGGCGAGATGGATCTGAAAACCGCCGACCAGACCGCTGAGGTCATGCTCAACATGCTCTGTAAGGATCTGGCCGTCAAGAAAGGGGAGCAACTTCTGGTGATGATCAACGGCGTCGGTTCAACAACCCTGATGGAAATGTACATCGTCCTGCGCCGGGTCAAACAACTCTGCGACGCCAAAGGAATCAAGCTGGCCCGTTCGCTGGTCGGCGAGTACCTGACCGTCCAGGAAATGGGCGGATTTCAGATGTGCATTGCCCGGATGGACAAGGAGTTGCTGGAATTGTGGGATGCCCCATGCCGCACCCCGGCCCTGACGATGAAATAAAGATAAAGTGTCGATATCACGAGTTCTGTGTTTATATGGATTAATGTGAAATTGTATGGATACAATCGGCTTCGAAGAACTGAAAAAAATGCTCTTGGCCGCCGTCGATCAGATCAAGGCCAATCATGAATTACTGTCAAAGCTGGATTCCTTCGGCGGCGACGGCGATCACGGCACGACGATGGTTCGCGCGATGGGCTGCCTGGAAAAAGGAGTGGCCGATACGAACACCAGCCGGATCAAAGACCTTCTAAACAATGTCGGCTGGTCGATCATGGGCGTCGACGGCGGGGCGACCGGACCGTTGTTCGGCAGCCTGTTCATGGGCATGGCCATACCCACCGACGGCAAAGACGCCGTGGATACCCAACTGCTCGCTGCGATGTTCGAATCCGGCCTGACCGGCGTCGGCAACGTTACGAAAGCCAGAGTCGGCGACAAGACGATGATCGATGCCCTCGTGCCGGCCGTGCAGGAGCTGCGGGCGGCCGCCAAGCGGGGTGACTCGGTCGAGCAGGCCCTGGCCGCCGCTGCCGAAGCCGCCCAAAAAGGCGCTGAAGCGACCAAAGCCCTGGTTGCCCGATTCGGACGGGCCAAAAATATCGGCGAAAAAAGCAAAGGACAACCGGACCCCGGGGCGACCAGCGTCTCGCTGGTGTTCCGCGGATTGGCACAAGGAGTACAATCGCATGGTGGATCGTGACAGTTCCGGCGAACAGAAAAATTTTGCGGTCGATATCCCGCAGAAAACCGAAGGCTATTTTCT
>JAFGGE010000218.1 GCA_016930745.1 Sedimentisphaerales bacterium | reverse complement strand
GAGGGGTTCTACTTCATCGCGGATTATCACGCGATGACGTCAAATCCGTCGGCCGAGGACCTGCGCCGCCGCAGCCTGGAAGTCGTCATGGACTACATCGCCCTGGGCCTGGACACCGAGAAGACGGTCTTCTGGCGGCAGTCGGACGTGCCGGAGGTGACCGAACTGACCTGGATTCTGTCGTGTATCACCCCGATGGGGCTGCTCCAGCGGTGCACGAGCTACAAGGACAAGGTCGCCCAGGGCCTGAGCCCCAACCACGGCCTGTTCGCCTATCCGGTCCTGCAGGCGGCCGACATCCTGGCCTTTCACAGCAACCTCGTGCCAGTCGGGGCCGACCAGAAGCAGCATATCGAGGTAACCCGCGATATCGCCCAACGGTTCAACAGCGCCTACGGCGAGGTCCTGACCATCCCCCAGGATTATATCCTGGAGGAAGTTGCCGTGGTGCCGGGCCTGGACGGCCGCAAGATGAGCAAAAGCTACGACAACACTATTGAGATTTTCGAGCCGGAAAGCAGCGTCAAGAAGAAGATCATGCGGATGCAGACCGATTCGACGCCGGTGGAGGACCCGAAAGACCCGGACAAATGTAACATCTTCGCCCTGCTGCGTCTGGCCGCTTCCAAAGAGGAAATACAAGAATGGGATCAGAAATACCGGGCCGGCGGAGTCGGTTATGGAACGGTCAAAAAACGGGTTGTCGAGCTGATGCACGAATATTTCCGCCCGTATCGAGCCAAACGCAAGGAACTGGAAAATAACCTCGACTTTGTCAAGCAGGTGCTGGCCGACGGGGCCGCCCGGGCGCGAACCATCGCCCGCAAGACGCTCGACGAGGTCAGAAACGCCGCAGGATTAGGAGCCTAAGCATGCAAGAACATCCCCATACGGAAGACGAACTGGTCACGATTGCCGAGTTCGATCACGAATTCGAGGCCGAGATGGCGCGGATCGCCCTGGAGAACGAGGGCATCCAGGCGACTATCGTCGGCGGAGACCTGGTGGCGAACATGCCGACGATTGAAGATATCCGAATTCAACTGCAGGTCTTCGAAAAGGACGCCAATCGTGCTGTGCAGGTCCTTGAGGCCCAGGCCGAGGCCGAATCCGAAGATGATTCGGAGTTTGAGGAGCAGGAGTAACCGGCGTGTCCGAGTATCGCGTCAGTCTGGATATATTTTCCGGTCCGCTGGACCTGTTGTTGTATCTGGTCCGCAAGGAGGAAGTGGATATTTATGATATTCCCATTTCCCGGATCACCGAACAGTATCTGGGCTATGTGGAAATCCTCAAGCAGATCGATATCGAGCTGGCGGGCGATTTTCTGGTGATGGCCGCGACGCTGATGGAAATCAAGTCCATCATGCTGCTGCCCACACCGGATGTGGACGCCGCCGGGACCGATGAGATCGGAGATCCGCGCGCTGAACTGGTGCGGCAGTTGCTGGAATACAAACGGTTTAAGGACGCCGCGAACCTGCTCGAATCAGCCGCGGCCGAACGAGAGCTGCGGTATACCCGTCCGGATACGATTATCGCCAGGCTCAAGCCGGACGCCGAACCGGAGGTGGATCTGGAGGATATCTCGGTCTGGGCCTTGCTAGAAGCCTTCGACCGGATCATGCAGTCGGTCGGCACCTACCAGAGCTATGACTTTATTGAAGACGATACGCCCATTGATTTGTACCAGATCGCCCTGCTGCATCGTTTGCAGACGGAAGGGGCCATAACGCTGGAGAGCGTTTTTGTGGACCGCCAGAACCGCCTGGTCATGATCGGGACGTTTATGGGATTGCTGGAGCTGATTCGGGATCAGCTCGTGGCCGCCGAGCAGAGCCATCCGGAGGCCCCGATTTATCTGCGGGCCTTGACAGAGGAGCCGGCGGAAGTAGCGGTCCAGAACGCCATCTACGCCCGCATGGCGCCGGAAGAAGAGTCAAAGCACGAAGCAGCAGAAATTCCCGAGAAGCCAGCCGAAGTGGTGCTGGAAAGTAACGACGACCAATCTATGGAAAATCCCGACGAAGAGTTGTTCACGGAAGAACCGTTATTCCCGGATGATCTTGCAGAACCGCCCAAGGCGGAGAACACGGATATCGGCTCGATAGGGCAAAAGGCCCCAATCCCCATTGTTGAGATCCCACCAAAAAAGCACTCTATGCAGACACAAGAGGCGAAGGAGGAAACGTCCGTCCAGGATGTATCCGAGCCGCAGGCCCATTCCTGACCGGAATGGCGTTTTACCGATAGCGACCTTTTGTTGTGCTTGCAAGTGCAACGGAGGATCTATTTTTCGTTGGACTTTAGCTATTGCAATGTCTACGATATCCTGTTTTATCAGAGCTGGGAAAGACAAGGCATGGGGGATGTCGTGTGGGCATCTCCGCCGGTCGAGTGCAGACGGAGACAGACTGATGTTTTCTTCGAAAGAGATTCGAAGCCGTTTTATTGACTTTTTCAAAGAGCGGGCCCATGCCTTTGTGCCCAGCGCCCCGGTCGTGCCGATCGGCGACGAGACGCTGCTGTTCACCAATGCGGGCATGAACCAGTTCAAGGACTATTTCCTCGGTTTGAAGCAGGCCCCCTGGAAACGGGCGGCCAACAGCCAGAAATGCATTCGCGTCAGCGGCAAGCACAACGACCTGGAAGAAGTCGGGCTGGATACGTACCACCACACCTTTTTTGAGATGCTGGGTAACTGGTCTTTTGACGACTATTTTAAGGCCGAGGCGATCGCCTGGGCCTGGGAGCTGCTGACCGGGGTGTACGGGATCGGGCCGGATCGGCTCTGGGCTACCGTGTTTGCGGGAGACCCGCAGGATGGATCCCAGCCGGATCAGGAAGCCAGGGAACTGTGGGAAAAAGTAACCGCTCTCCCCGCTGATCGGATCCTCGCCTGCGGCAGAAAGGACAATTTCTGGGAGATGGGCGCTACGGGGCCCTGCGGTCCGTGCAGCGAGATCCATATCGACCTGGGACCGGATCGTTGCGACAGAAGAAATGAGCCGGGGCATCGGTGTGCGGTCAATGCCGGCTGCGCAAGGTATATCGAATTGTGGAACCTGGTGTTTATCCAGTTCAATCGCAAGCCGGACGGCTCGCTGGAACGCCTGGAGGCGAATTATGTGGACACCGGCGCCGGGCTGGAGCGAATCAGCGCGGTCCTGCAGAATAAAACCAGCAATTATGACACGGATCTTTTCATGCCGGTGATCCAGGCGATATCCGAACTTACCGGACACAAGTATACCTCGGAACTGGGCAACAAGACCGACAATGCCTTTCGCGTCATCGCCGATCATATTCGTTCCCTGACCTTTTCGATCGCCGATGGGGTGACCCCTTCCAATGAAGGGCGCGGCTATGTAATGCGTCGGATATTGCGCCGGGCGGCCCGATTCGGTCGAGTGCTGGATGCACATGAACCATTTCTGTACAAGCTTGTCCCGGTGCTGGCGGCGGAAATGGGCGAGGCGTTTCCCGAAATCCGGCAGCGTGCCGACTTTATCGCCACCGTCATCGAATCGGAGGAGGCCGGTTTCGGGAGGACGCTGGACCGGGGTCTGGAAATCTTCTCGGTTGCCGTCGAACGAGCGCAGAAGGCAGGGGGCAACCAGATCGACGGCGAGGATGCATTTCGCTTGTACGATACCTACGGCTTTCCGCTTGACCTGACGCAATTGCTGGCGCGGGAGCGGGGTTTTGGCGTCGATGTCGTTTTGTTTGAAAAACTCATGGATCAGCAGCGCCGGCAAGCCCGAGCCGCCCAAAAAACAGGCACGCTCAAGGCGTCTCTATCGGGAGTCGAGCTGCCAACGACGGAGGATTCCCTGAAATATCAGACCGACACATGCAAGGCCCATGTCGCGGGATGGATCATATCCAACGGCTTTTTCCAAAGCGGTTACTGTTCGGCATTGGATGCCGATATGGGCCTTGTGCTGGATCGGACGTGTTTTTATGCCGAAGCGGGCGGACAAGTCGGCGATGTCGGTATGATTACGGGACCGGATTTCCAGTTCGTTGTCGAGGGAACGGAAAAAATTGCCGACTGTGTTGTCCATACAGGCAAACTGCTGCAAGGCGCGATCAGGATCGGAATGGAAATAACGGCGACCGTCGATAAAAACCGACAGGCCAGCAAAAAAAATCATACGGCAACCCACCTGCTGCAGTGGGCTTTGCAGCAAGTATTGGGGGATGCGGTGCATCAGCAGGGTTCTCTGGTTTGTCCGGATTATCTGCGGTTTGACTTTACATGTCCCCGGGCCCTGACACCCGAGGAAATCGGCAAGGTGGAGCAGCTTGTTCGCGATACGATCGCCCGAGCCGAACCGGTTGCCTGCGCCGTGATGCCTATCGAAGAGGCCAGACACGTCGGCGCTATGGCGCTGTTCGGCGAAAAATACGGCGACCAGGTGCGGGTTATCGCCGTCGGCGCCGAGGATGAATCCCATGTAAAGGATGCCTTCAGCCGGGAGTTCTGCGGCGGAACCCATGTGGACAACACCGCGGAAATCGGCGGATTTAAAATCGTCAAAGAAGAAAGCATCTCCGCCGGCGTCCGGCGCATTACCGCTCTGACGGGACAGGGTTTGCTGGACTATTTGCTGGTCCGGGGGAATGTGGTGGATGAACTGGCGGCCCTGCTCAAGACTCCTGCCGAGCAGGTGCTCGGACGGGTGCAGAAGCTATTGGAAGACAACAGGAAACTGACCAGGGATTTGAAAACCGCCGCACAACAAGGCGGTTCAGACGCCATGAGCGAGGCGGCCGGGCTGTTCGAATCCGCCGGGAAAATCGGGAATACGGCCATCGTGGTCGGACGTCTTTGTGCCTGTCCGGTCGAACAGGCCCGTCAGGCGATGGACATGGTCAAGAAAAAGGGCAAATCCGCCGTAGTCGTGTTTGGGATGGCCGAAGCGGATGACAAGGCGATGCTGCTGGTTGGCGTTACCGATGATCTGGTAGCAAAAGGGCTTACAGCGGGCGATATCGTCAGGACCGTCGCCCCGATCATCGGCGGGGGCGGAGGCGGCCGGCCTCAAATGGCCCAGGCCGGCGGGAAAGATCCGAAAAAACTCGACGACGCCTTACAAAAGGCTCGTGAGATCATTGAAGTCAAGTTGACAAAATCCGGATAAAGGAAAGCGCTTTATTTCTGCCGGATTTGGACGCTCCTGGCGTGGGCATCCAGACCTTCGGTCATGGCCAGTTGAACAATATCATCGCAACTTGCCGCAAGCTGCTCCTTTGTATATTCGATGAGACTGGTGCTCTTGACAAAGTCGTTGCTGCTGAGCGGGCTGAAGAATCGGGCGCTGGTGCCCGTAGGCAGGGTGTGGCTGGGGCCGGCCCAGTAATCGCCGACGGCTACGGGGCTGTAAGGTCCGATGAATATCGCGCCGGCATTGACGATCTGTTCGGCCACCGAACGGCTTTGCCGGCCGCATTGAATCTGCAAATGTTCCGCGGCAAAGCGATTGGCCTGTTCGATAGCTTCCTGCATGCTGTCAAACACAATAATCCCGCTGAAGGCATTGAGACAAGCGGCGGTTTCCTGGGCACGATGCAGGCCGATTACCTGTTTTTCCAGTTCCAGCAGGATCCGCTCGGCCAGGGTGCGGGAGTCGGTAAATACGAAGGCGCTTCCGGGCGCGTGTTCGGCCTGGCTGAGCATGTCGGCGGCGACCCAGGCGG
>JAFGGE010000217.1 GCA_016930745.1 Sedimentisphaerales bacterium | reverse complement strand
TTCTGGCCCGTTGGTTAGACTTTGGCCAGGCTGGATTATCCAGCTTGCCCACATCAGCTTTACTTGGCGCACTCATAACCATACCCCTAACTAAAAAGGCTTCTTTCACAAGGCATTACAGAGGATATCTATGATACGTTCGCATGCCTTGCCATCCCCATAGGGATTGATGGATCGAGCCATACATTCATATTCATCTTTATTCATCAGAAGAGAACTTGCCTGCTCAACAATCCGTTCATAACAGGCGCCCACCAGTTTCACGGTTCCAGCTTCCACCGCCTCCGGTCTTTCCGTGGTTTCCCGCATTACAAGAACGGGTTTGCCTAAACTGGGCGCCTCCTCCTGAACGCCTCCCGAATCGGTTAATATCAATACAGATCGATTCATCAGGGCGACAAAAGGAAGATAGCCGAGTGGTTCAATCAATAATATATTGGAAAATCCATTCAGCAGACGTAAAACCGGTTCGCGAACATTAGGATTTAAATGGACTGGATAAATGAATACAACTTCTTGAAATCGCTTGGCTAGCGTTGAAATCGCCTTGCAGATAGCCTCAAATCCTTCCCTGAAATTTTCCCGACGATGGCCGGTAATTAAAACCACAGGACGCTCCGAGGAAAAAATATCCGAGGGAACACCTGGAATTAGAGGTTTCCATGATGCAACTTTTTGAACCGCAAGATACAAAGCATCAATCACGGTATTTCCCGTCACAAAAACACGATCGGCGTGCACACCTTCCTTTAACAGGTTCTTCCGACTGATCTCCGTGGGTGCAAAATGATAGTCTGAAAGATGTGTGGTCAAGATACGATTTATTTCTTCTGGATAAGGGGAATATTTGTTCCCCGTTCGAAGGCCCGCTTCCACATGCCCAACGGGTATTTGATGGTAATACGCCGCCAGGGAAGCACAGAAAACCGACGTTGTATCGCCCTGAACTAAAACCAGATCAGGTTGTTTTTTATTCAAATACTCGTCAATGGAGAAAATCGCCTTGGACGTCAGCGAAACAAGAGTCTGATTGGGTTCCATCAATTCGAGATCCACGTCCGGCACAACGTCGAAGGCCTCAAGCACCTGGTACAACATCTCTCGATGCTGCCCTGTGACGCAGACATGAGGGCACAACTGCGTTGTTTTGCGCATTGCAAGAATCAAAGGACACAACTTAATGGCCTCAGGTCGTGTTCCAAATATAAACGAGACACGTTTCATACCTCTGCCCCCAGCGTTGGATATTCCTCCTGGTGATTAAAAACTTCAGAACTGTCCAGCCAAGTCAGGTGGGTCTGAGAACAGAGCAAACCAATAAAGATAGATAAAATCCCACTGTATCGAATATCCCAAAAGAAATCCGCCGTTATATCAAACAGCATATGGGATAAGACCACGGATACACTTATAAGCAATAATGCCCTTCTGTATGGGTCGTTCTGCACAAACAGATTCCGCACTCCTTTAAACAAGAAGCCCAAGAGCATCCAGAGATAAATAATCAGACCTATAATACCCGTACGAAGTAATATGATTATATACCCATTGTCGGTGGTCTGTCTTTCCATTTTACTCATACCTACTCCGATAATAGGAGAGTCTTGCATCTTATTTAAACTGTCTCGCCACATGCCAAAACGAGCGGCCATTTTATCAGTCATTGTGCCACCTCCATATTTTTCCGGCACCATAATCTGCTTAATTCGCCCGCTAACAGGTAGCTTGTCGATATTGGCCCGCAATCCCCAGAAAAGGGAACAGACAAAAATCAATAAAACAATTGTGGGAAGTCGCAATCGAGATTGCATGGAGAACAATAATATGAAAAGACTAATCAGTACAAATGTTATCAGGCCAGTTCGTGAACTTGTCGTAAACATTACAGAGAGTACTAATCCTACAAAAACCAGAACACAGATCCATCGAAGAATACCACGTAATACAATGGCAAAAGTCAGACTGCTCGCAGCAAGAATGACCATGCTTAAACTAAATAAATTGGGATTTCCAAAAACTCCTCCTACGCGCCAGGTTAATCCGGTTGAAGAGGCTTCCAACAACTCCCATCGAAGTCCATAAAACCGCCTCAATATCGGGGTTACCCTGTATGCATAGTATTTTTGCATAAATGCCAGCAGAATCGTCAGAAACGCCAAAACTACAATACCCAATGCAAATTGACGAATCTGTCGAGGCCCCATTTGAAAAGAAGCAACAATTGCAGCAATAAGAGCCATTCGAACAATGGCTATTGAAGCGTATAAGTCTTTCACAAAAAACGTCCGACCTGCTATAGAAAGGCCTAGCAAAGTTGAAAATAACAACAAACCGGATAAAATAAATAGAAGGCTTGTTGCAAATCGGATCTTATTCGAAAACAGATATCCTCCGCAAAACCGGTAGGCACGAGTCCAACGAAAGAACAACAAAAAGAGAATAAGAAAATCTGCAAATCGAAATGGAGGCAGTGACGCCGTAGCCGGAGTCATTGGTCCGAAAAGAACAGCAAAAAGGAAAAATGCAGCCCACCAGCCGTCGTTACGACAGGCAACGTCTCGATATTGCTGCCATTGCAGCAATTCATCCTGGGAATAGACTTCTTGTTCGTTCATATTATATAAAGTAAGAAATCTGAATTGATTTTCAAAACCATTTCTCGTATTCTGAAGGTATTTCATTCATGAGGTACAAACTTTTCTGCCTGTTGAAATCCTCATTCCGTCCCATAACAACAAGCTAATTATATCCTTAAAAATATATATTTAATCGTAATTTTCAAACAATTGGCCCCACATACATTGTTTGAGCCATTGATTCGTAATTGTTTTACCGCGTAAAGGATACCAGAATCGATCGTGGTAAACCGCCGAGGCCAGGATAAATGCATATACCAGAGGCGTATGGAACAACAATTTCTGCATCCATCGCAGCGGACCAAACCATAGGAGCTTGCCGACATTGGAAGCCGCATTGTTCCCTGTGCAAAATCCCCAGTTCTCCCGAGTTATATCAACATTGCCAAGGATTTCGATTTCCCGGAGATTTCCCACCCCCAACCTTCGTTCATGCGACAACCGAATAAATGCATGTTCCATGGGTTCAAATCCCATCAATCGGGCGGCAACCGCATCAGCGGCCACACAATCCGCCGAGGCAATCAGTATATCCTTTTGCACCGGCAGCATTGTCCTGGGCCCCGGCCCGTTGCCGGCCGTTGTGCCGTCCGAAACTGTAAATATACCGGGGTGAATTTCCTTCTGAATCGCCAACAGATCCACCAGCGTTTCGTGAATTCGAGAATGACAATAATGTCGACGGTTGGACAGTAACCCCCCAAAGGCATTTTTCATCGAACCGGTGATATTCGTGTAAATATGACATTTCACCGTCGGCAAATGAACGATGTTCTTGCCGTAAAAAAAATCGGGAATATATATCCCATCCGGAAAGATTTTGTCCAGAACAAGCATCTCCGCTTGTGGTTGGTATGGATGCCATTTCATATCGGATGACTTGAAATTGTATTTGATGGGTATATGATGTTTTTCACAAACCAGCCGCTGCTTGTTCAGGCGCTCTCCTCGAGATGCACTGGTTACGACTGTCTCATTCTCTACACAAACCAGGTCCGAAAATTCCGCCTTTTTCATTGCCAGAATCACCCCTTCCAATTGCCAGGGGGTGGTATTGGCGGCCGGATACAGCAAATGCCATGACAGATTGTTTTTGAGAATGGTCGGACTATGCTTATCGAGCTCCTCGTCAAAACCCGCTAAACGCATGGCCTGCTCGATGTCCTGTAGAACGGTTTCCGGCTTGGTTCGGATTACAGCCACTTTGCTCATAAGGTACCTTCCGATTCAATCACCGATTTTATAGGCTGCACTCGATATACCGAACCGGCCGGAACAAATTCATATTCACCGGTCAGAATATAACGGGGACAATAGCCCGGGACCGGGGATACGACATAGACAGGCCATAAACGAAACCACTCTTCAAACTGATCCTGATCGGGATAGGGCAGAGGACTCTGATAGTCTCCATGATGAGAAACGATCCGAACATCGGGGCGGAGAGTATGGATTTCCTGTTGATACCATAATGTATAAACGGTCGTCCCGTCGGCCAGAAGGATCGCATCCCGTTCCATCGCCAATAATCCCTCCCGGGCAAAGCGCATCGGTCCGTCATTTGCCCTTTGCCAGGGACAAAGAAAATAACGGTATTCATCCCGATACGGGATCTCTCTCCGCATTCCAAGATCCATCTTCATTTGCCGGGCCGCACGATAAGCAACGGCGTAAACGGGTATCGGCAACAAAGCCAGGGAAAATAGTATGAAACCAGTTCGTACAGACAGCGCGAATCGTTGAAAAAGAACGTGTAAACCAAGACCCGCACAAATCGCAAACAGACAGTAAAAAGGAAGAAAAAACGCATATCGATCGGGAACGGTGTAACGAAAAGAAAAGAGGAAAAACATGCCCAGCAGCAGCAACACAAGGAAGGACAAGGGACTTTCCACTGTCCGGCGCATCAGCGCAGCAACACCCAGGAAACTCAAGATAATATTTGGTGTTGGAAAACTCAACAGGACAAACAGAAGATTTTCCAGTACGATGCGCCGGGACAACGAGGTATTCAAGACAGCCCCGCTCCAGTGATCCCCGAAACAAGCCGAATGCAGCGTTCCCCCAAAATCCCCCGAATGGCTCCATCGTTCCAGGATCAGCCATACATAGGGCAAAGCCCCGGCAATCCAGGCCGTCAGCATCAGTATAATAGGAATGACTCGAAATTTCCGACGAAATACCTGCACCGTCAAATACAAAATATATACGGCCAGAGGAATCACGGCCCACATATGGGTTGAGACGGCCAGGCCATTCACAAAAGCAAGGAGAATGGCATACACAGGACGATCGCTTTTAATATATTGCAACAGAAGGAGCAACTCCGTCGTAAACAGCGCGGTGTAAAGGGCATATACCTCGGCAATGCAGGCGTGCTGCCAAAATGTCCAGGAAAGCGCCAGCGTAACACAGCCCAGAATCGCCGGAAGTCGGGACCCAAGCCAACGGCATAAAAACAGAAAAACATTCGCTACGGTAAAGGCGGCCGCCAGCGAGGAAATCAGATTAATTCGATATCCATATTCACCACATGGAATTATTTTAGCGCCATGTCCCAGCAGAATATACAACGGGTGTGCCAGGGCCAGGCCGAGCCCTCCCCTCAGATCCGCCTTCCAGATGCGGTACTGATACATGCCGCTATCCTGCCATAATGCGCCTGGAGCACAGGTCAGGGCATACAGAAGGATCGCCGCCGCCAGCACAAGGAAGTAATCGCGCACCAGAGGCATTTTCACGGAAACCGATTCAACTGGAGATTTGTTATTCACCCTGGAGCCACCCTTGCAACAAGGGCCCAAATTGAATCATGAAAAAGATCATAAGCATCCAAAGGACTACCGAAAGCTGAAAAAGTCTGTCGTGCAGGATCAAATCCGTCGGGTCCTGGTAGGCCCCGTTCATCGAGAGCATGGCGAAACGAAACACGGCATACACAACCAACGGCAGTGAATATATAAAATAGAAAGTGCCGAACTGTTCAATGGTTTGCTCATTGAGGCTGTACGCCAGAAACGCCATCACCGCAATGCCCGCCGACAGGGTAATCAGATGCGTCAACAGCTCCGGGGTATAATCGAGCAATGTGGCCCGGTGATTCCTCGCTGCCTCTGCATCGGCAAACGTCTTGACCTCGCTGTACCGCTTGCAGAATCCCATAAACAGGCACAAAGTAAACATGCAGATAAACAGCCAGGGACTGATCGCCACATCGATGGCGACCGCCCCGCAGACCGCACGCAGTACAAATCCCAGCGCGATGCAGATCACATCCAGCAGGACCGCATGCTTGAAAATCGTCGTATAGAAAATTTGCAGCGTCAAATAAGCCGTTGTTACGACGAAAACGCCTCGCGACAGTAACAGGGCGACCAGCAGCGCCGCTAGCGCCAGAACGACAGCCATACTCCATGCTTGACCGATGGAGATTTCGCCGGCGGCGATGGGCCGGTTCCGTTTGACGGGGTGCTGGCGGTCGTTTTCGCGGTCAAAGATATCGTTCAGAACATACATCCCCGACGAAGCCAGACAAAACACCCCGACTGCCGCAGCCGCACGCCACCAGGCCTGGACCGATCCCATCTGCATCCCGAAAATCACCGGCAGAACTACAACGACGTTCTTGATCCAGTGATGGGGCCGGATCAGTTTCATCAGATTGTAAAAGACAGGCATTCCTATCCCAAAAATTCCAGCACCGCCGCAACCACGGCATCTTTCATCTCATCAGTCAGTTCCGGATAGACCGGCAGGGCCAGTACCTCCCTGGCCGCCTTTTCCGATTCGGGGAAATCCCCTCCCTTGTGTCCCAGCGAAACAAAACACTCCTGCAGATGCATGGGCACAGGATAATAAATCTCGCAGCCGATCTCTTTGCTGCGCAGGTAATCCACCAGTTCGTCCCGACGCGGAACCCGGATGACGTACTGATTATAAATCGATTCGCAATCTTCGCGCACAAACGGCGTCTGAACCGGAGTATTTTTGAACTTTTTGTTGTAATACGCCGCATTCTTGCGCCGGGCCCTGGACCATGCCTTCAGGTGCGGCAGTTTAACCAGTAAGGCGGCCGCCTGAACCGGATCCAATCGGAAATTGCCGCCCACATATTTATGATAGTACTTTGGCTCCATCCCGTGATTGCGCATGATCCACAGGCGATGGTACAGGCTCTCATCATTGGTCACAATCATCCCGCCGTCGCCGATCCCGCCCAGATTCTTGCTGGGAAAGAAGCTGAAACACCCGCAGGTCCCGATGGAGCCGGCTTTTCTGCCCTTGTAGGTGCTGGTGATCGACTGGGCCGCATCCTCAATGACGGCCAAGCTGTTTCGCCCCGCAACCGCCATGATCGGGTCCATATCGGCCATCTGCCCGAATAGATGCACCGGCATGATCGCCTTGGTCTTCTTGGTAATCGCCGGCTCGATCAGCTCCGGATTGAGATTGAATGTCCCGGGATCGATATCCACAAATACCGGCCTGGCCCCTACCCGCCAGATGCTCCCGGCCGTGGCAAAAAACGTAAATGGTGTCGTGATTACCTCATCCCCCGGTCCGATTTCCAGGCTCATCAGGCTGTTGAGCAAGGCATCCGTCCCGCTGGATACGCCCACGGCATACGTACAGCCGGACGCCTTGGCGACGGCCTTTTCCAGCTCTTCCACCTTCGGGCCGCCGATGCAGCGTTGCGAATCCAGCACTTCGTTGACCTGGGCCAAAATCTCTTCCCTGATGGTCGCATACTGCGATACTAAATCCAATAACGGTACTTTCATGAATTCCGTTTCTCCTGCATTATCTCAGCCATTGGCTTTTTATGATCATTTTCAGGATTTCACCCCAAACCAAAGGGGTCATATCTTACTGTTTCCGTCCGCATTTGTATACCAGGCTTGCGCCTTTTTCAAAAATACTTCTACTGCCCCTATATCCTCCAGATTTGTCGGCGGAACAATATGACAGAGGCAACCCAGCATTCCCATTTCGAATTCGACCATACGTTTCAGCCGGTCTTCGGATAGTTGGGATGGCAGTTGATTTAAATGCTTTTGAAGATTACAAAAGATCGAATCGAATTTGTCTTTGGGCTGTGTTTGGTATAACCGGGATAAAATTGACCACATCTCTACCAAACCATGACCACGATGAGAAATCCAATCCAAAGCATCATCGTCTACTTCACCATCATTACGCCATATTTCCTGGAAAACTTCATCCGGTTCTTTCAAGGATTTGAAAAGGTCCTGGGTCGATTCATCGGAAAGACGTAAGCCAATCGGAATCCCCTCTCGTGAATAACAAGACAGAATAAGACTTTCGTTTTCTTTACGAATCGAAATTTCTCCAGGTGCATCTCCCAATTTCATTCGGTTTCCCGTAAAGATGTTCTTTTGTCCTGCACATTGGAAAAAGTGATCTATTTGATCTTCTGCCTGCTCTTCCGAAAATCCTGTAAAAGAATCAAATTCCTTTGCCAGACAACCTAATCGCTGTGTAGCCATGTAATTATATTTATGATCCCACAACCAAGTGCTCCCAGATTCCGACTGTACTTTGAAGCCACTAACAGAAAGACGCATAATTCCGTATGTACTGGCTGTTAATAATAAAGAAAGAAGGAAAATTTGACCTACCGGCAATCGACTGCTGACTTGATTTTTCCTCTTGGCGATGATAATTGAAGAAATAACAAGACTAAGCCACCACACATGAAAAGAAAAAATCAAAGCGCTATGAAACTCACCTTGCTGGCTAAAATATCGTTTTTGATATGGCCTTGTTCGTTTGAAGGAAAAAATAAAGTCATCTTTCATATCTTCAGACTTTAATTCAGCAAAAAGCTTGCTGATGGTACAACCCGACCAGAGATATTGATTGGCATCTGGATGTCCTATCCGCACCTGATAGGTTCCTCCACTAAATCCGGAAGCGACCGTATCCTCATCTATTAGAGATTCGATGACTTTCAACTGTGAACTATATTTGTATGTATCTACAAGTTCCGGATTTAATCCCTTAGCGTATGCCTGCTGATCGGCAATCACAAACAATTCCAGATACAGATTTGAACCGATCGTACCGGTCAGACGGATTGGATAAATCGCCTGTTCTGTTGGAAAAGTCATGGCCAACGGATGGGGCCGCGTAAAACCTTCGCTACCCCGGGTTAATTTGGCAGCAACAAAACACCACTTGTCAGCGATATAATCATCAACAATTTTCTTATCTTCACCGGAAAGCCCTTTAAATCGATTGTTCCCAAGCCATTGATCCAGTGCATTGGATTCGGTAGCTTCGAGAATAAGAAGTTCATAATTTCCCACAATCTGCGCATCTGAAACAGCGACACCAGAAATTTCAAGCTGAGGGGTACCGACAACATTCTTTGCCAATTGTGAAGAAGAAACAAATAAACCTGCAAAAAACAAAATAACAAGGATGACAATGACAGCCGATGAAACATGCCCTTTCAAATAGATTGCACCCAGATAGAGCAATGTCACTAACACAGCAAAAACCAGAGATGCCTTCACTAACTCACTCAAATCATGAATTATATTAGGTTGCAGATTAAGACTGAGCGTCTCGAGCAATCCAGAAGAGGCTTGTTCAAACTTTGTAGGTTTGGCCGGCAAGGGAATAATCCATCCGAACTGCTGCCCCTGACCATCCAAAGCTGATTCAATTACTAGTGTTTCCGTATTGTCTTTGAAAACCAGAATTGCCCGCTGCAATGGGATGGCCGGAGAGGCTTTATATGCCTTTTCCGGGAAATGCTTACCGTCTGCATGTACAATCGGCGTCGTAATTCTAAGGATTCCTATCCAAAAAAACGAAAGGGAAATTCGCACAGATACCTGTCTCATTGAGAATTCTTAAACTGATCGTAGGTCTTTTTTCCGACGGCCTTATCGGGCGGCAGCGGCTGCTCCTCATCCAGGTCCAGACACCGTACCATGCCCGGCTCGACCTCCTTGTACCGATAGCCGCTTTCCGGGCATCGCATGATACCGTCGCCATCCGGCCGGGGCAAGACAATCCCGTGCCGGCTCATCCATCCCTTTTGTCGGGCCGGAACCCCCGCCATCAGCGCATAATCCGGCACATCCCTGGCCACGACCGCCCCGGCCCCGATAAACGCATATCGCCCGATCATAATCCCGCACACAATCGTCGCATTGGCCCCGATCGTCGCCCCGCGACGGATCAACGTCGTTTCATAGATTCCCCGCCGCATCACCTGCGCCCGTGGATTGGTGACATTGGTCAGCACACAACTGGGCCCCAGAAACACATCATCCTCAACCGTAATCCCGGCATACAACGAGACATTGTTCTGAATCTTGACCCGATTGCCGATCACCGCCCCGCCGGCGACGAAGACATTCTGTCCCAGATTGCACTGGGAGCCGACCACCGCTCCCTCGCAGATATGGCAAAAATGCCATATCTTTGTACCAACCCCTATCCGACACGGCAGGTCCACACATGCCGTCGGATGTACAAAATAATTCGTCGTCTCCTGCGCCTCGGCCATATACTTCAATCCTTAATCCGATCCAGCATCGGGTGATAATCTCCCTGTTTTCCCATGGGCGTGGCGCTGCGAATATCGGAAACAATCTGAATGGAAGGCAGTACCGTTTCCGTGCCGAAACCGTTGCCCTGTAGAATCTGCCGATAGCTTTCCGTGTGCAGATCCCCAAAGCCTGTCGAAAATTCGATCTGATCCCCGTCCACCTCAATCGAGCGATACGTCATCGGCTGATCGGCCCTTGGCTCCTGCGGCAGATCGCCGTGCTCCAGGGAAAGATACCACCGCACCCGCGCCTGCCGCAGCTCCAGAAAACCGGCCGCCCGCGTCGCATCCAGCCGATGTACTACATTTTGCCTCACCTCGCCGAAGATCCACGTCAGCATATCGAAAAAATGAATCCCGATATTGTTGGCGATCCCCCCCGATTTGCTCACATCCCCCTTCCAGCTTACCAGGTACCACCTGCCCCGGCTGGTAATATACGTCAGATCAACGTCATAGATCTTGTCGACCGGTCCGGAAACCACGCGTTGCTTTAACTGTCGGATCGCCGGATGCAGGCGAAGTTGAAGAATCGTATTTATCCTGTGTCCCGTTTCTTTCTCGATCTCAGCCAGGGCCTCTACATTCCATGGATTGATCACCAGCGGTTTTTCGCAGATCGCATCGGCCCCGATCCGCAGGGCAAACCGCACATGGGCATCATGCAAATAGTTCGGCGAACAGATCGACACATAATCGACCGATTCGCCCTTGCGACGCCGCTTTTCCAGATGGCGGTCGAATCGTTCGAATTCGGTAAAAAAACTCGTTTCGGGAAAATACGAATCCAGGATGCCCACCGAATCATTCTTGTCCAGGGCCGCCACCAGGACATTTCCGGTGTCCCTGATCGCCCGCAGATGACGGACAGCGATGTAACCGGCCACGCCGATCAGGGCAAATTTTTTAGTCGTTTGTGCTTCCGCCGCCATTGCCGTTACGCAAACAGCCTTTTCCGATTCGCCCGATACCATTCAACCGTGGCTTTGAGACCTTCGTCAAACCCCGTCCGGGCTGTAAAACCGAATTCATCCCTGGCCCGCGACACATCCAGACACCGCCGCGGCTGCCCGTCCGGTTTGGAATTGTCCCAGCGGATTTCGCCGGCAAATCCTGTCAGGTTGGCAATCTTATCTACCAGGTCCCTGATCGTGATTTCAAAGCCGGAGCCGATATTGACCGCTTCGGGCTTGTTATAATGCTCCGTCGCCAGAAGGATTCCCTCGGCCGCATCGGCGGCATAGATAAATTCCCGCGAGGCGCTGCCCGTACCCCAGCACTCGATCGTCGCCTCGCCGCGATCCACGGCATCGACGCATTTCTTGATCATCGCCGGGATCACATGACTGCTGGCCGGATCGAAATTATCCCCCGGCCCGTACAGATTCACCGGCAGCAGAAAGATCGAATTGAATCCATATTCCTGCCGATAGGCCTGCGACTGCACCAGTAGCATTTTCTTGGCCAGCCCGTAGGGAGCGTTGGTCTCTTCCGGATAGCCGTCCCAGAGCGAATCTTCCTGAAAAGGGACCGGCGTGAACTTGGGATAGGCACAGACCGTTCCGATGGCCACAAATTTCTCAATCCCTCGGAGGCGTCCCTGCTCGATCAGTTGTACGCCCATCATCAGATTCTTGTAGAAGAATTCCCCCGGATGTTCCCGATTGGCCCCGATTCCTCCGACCACCGCCGCCAGATGAATCACCACATCCGGCCGCATGTCATCATACATGCGCTCGATATCGGACATCCTGACCAGATCATACTCCTCAATACGCGGAACAAGAATCTGTCGACAGCCCCGCCGCTTCAGGCCGTCCAGGACAAAACCGCCCAGAAAGCCCGCCCCGCCGGTCACTACGATACGCCTCTTTTCAAAGTACCTGCTCAATACGTCGGCATCCCATGATCTTGAAGGATCTTCTCTCGTTTCGCCAGGGCCAGATCCGACTCGGTCATTAGTTTCGCCAGCTCCCGAAAACCGACCTTCGGCTCCCATCCCAACACCTTCCGCGCCTTGGAGGCATCTCCTAAAAGCAAGTCCACCTCCGTCGGCCGGTAATAACGTGGATCGATTTCTACATAGTTCTGCCAATCCAGATCCAGATGGCCAAATACCTCCTCCAGAAATTCCCGCACCGAATGGGTCTGCCCTGTCGCAATGACATAATCATCCGGCTGGTCCTGCTGGAGCATCTTCCACATCGCCTCAATATAATCGCCTGCAAATCCCCAGTCCCGCTTGGCGTCCAGATTTCCCAGGAACAGCTTGTCCTGCAGGCCCAGCTTGATCCGCGTCGCCGCCCGCGTGATCTTGCGCGTCACAAACGTTTCCCCGCGGCGCGGGGATTCATGATTGAACAGGATTCCATTGCAGGCGAACAGGCCATACGCCTCGCGGTAGTTGACCGTCTGGTAGAAGCTGTAGACCTTGGCGCAGGCATAGGGACTGCGCGGGTAGAACGGGGTGGTTTCCGTCTGCGGCGTCTCCACAACTTTGCCGTACATCTCGCTGCTGGAGGCCTGATAAAAGCGGACCGGCTTGTGCATCTTGGTCACCGCATCCAGAAGCCGCAGCGTTCCCAGGGCATCCACATTGACCGTATAGATCGGCATATCGAAGCTGACCCGCACATGACTCTGGGCCCCGAGATTATACACCTCGTCCGGCTGGATCTCGGCCACCAGGGAAGCCAGATTGCTGCCGTCGCTCAGATCGCCGTAGAACAGTTTCAGCCGGGGCTGCTCGTGCGGGTCCCGGTACAGGTGATCGATCCGGCCGGTGTGGAAGGAAGAGCTGCGGCGAATAATCCCGTAAACGTCATAGCCCTTCTTCAATAAAAATTCGGTCAGATAGGAACCGTCCTGTCCGGTTATCCCCGTAATCAATGCCTTCTTCATAAATCGATTCCGTTTCTCCCCAGTGCTCAAACAGACTGTTCTTTGGAGGCGTGCGCCTGATCCGATCGAAGCCAATCGACAAATCGCTTCAGTCCTTGTGCAATCTCGGTCCTCGGATTGTACCCCAATTCCTGAACCGCCTTATTGACATCCGCATACGTCTGATCCACATCCCCCGGCTGCATCGGATGTCGGTCCAAAATCGCTTTCTTACCCAGAGCCGTTTCGATCCGACCGATCAATTCGTCCAGCCGCACCGGACGGGATTCGCCCAGGTTATAAATATTGTACCCTTTGCATTTCTCTATGGCGGCGACAACGCCATCGATGATATCGTCGATATAGGTAAAATCCCGCCGCATAGAGCCGTCCCCAAATACGGGGATCGGCCTGCCCTGCTCGATCAGACGGGCAAACTTATGAATCGCCAGATCCGGCCGCTGACGGGGCCCATAAACCGTAAAAAACCGCAGGCAGGTCATATCGATTTTGTACAGGTGGCTGTAGGTATAACACAGCAGTTCCCCGGCCTTTTTCGTCGCCGCATAAGGACTGATCGGAAAGTCCACATTGTCCGTCTCACAGAAGGGAACCTTTTTGTTGTTGCCATACACGCTGGAACTGGAGGCAAAGATGAATCCGGGGATGTTGTGTTTCCGGGCCGCCTCCAGAAGAACGACCGTGCCGTTGATATTGACATCCTGATATCCGACCGGATCCTCAATCGAGGGCCGCACGCCCGCCTTGGCCGCCAGGTGCACGATACAGTTAAAACCGCCGTCGGCCAGAATCGAAGCGACGGCGTGCTCATCCCGGATATCCCCCTGCATCAGTTCGAACATATCGTTCTTACGAAGACCGGCAATGTTGTTCCATTTCACATCGGGGCTGTAAAACGAGTCAAAATTGTCCAGCCCGATCACCTTCCAGCCGTTCCGGACAAGACGCTCGCAAAGATGCGAACCGATAAATCCCGCCGCCCCTGTCACTAATGCCTTCACTCGCTTCTCCTGCTGGAACCCGAATCTCGCATCATACGGATAGTTGTCTTCGATCAAAGCTTTTTTGCCAAATCCCGAATAAACTTTTTCATTTCCCTGGCCATGTCGGGACGCTGAAGGGCAAATTCCATATTCGTGCGAACAAATCCCTCTTTATTGCCGATGTCGCAGCGACGTCCTTTGAGCTTTTTGCCGTACATCGCCCGGTCGCGCACCATCCGCCGCATGGCGTCGGTAATCTGTATCTCGCCGCCTTTGCCGGGTCGTGTTTGCTCCAGATAACCAAAGATGCCGGGGGTAAAAATGTAACGGCTGGCAATTACCAGATTGGAGGGCGCCTTGTCAACGGCCGGTTTTTCCACAAAATCATTTACAAGATACAAACCGGAACGAATCTCTCTCCCGTCGATCACGCCATACCGGCTGACGCGCTGTCGATCCACTTCTTCCAGTAGAACAACCGGATCCTGATAACGGCGATACACATCCATCAACTGCTGAATCGCCGGGACTTTCGATTCAATGACCGTATCTCCGAGTAAGACGGCGAACGGCTCATCATTCACATGATGGCGGGCGCAGTAAATGGCATCGCCCAAACCTTTCATTTCCTTCTGCCAGACGAAGTGGATATCCGCCAGTTCCGATATCCGACGCACTTTTTCCAGTTCCTCTTTTCTCCCTTTTTCCAGGAGCTGAGCCTCCAATTGAAAGCTGCGGTCGAAATGCTCTTCGATGGCGCGTTTGCCCTTGCCGATGATCATCAGGATGTCGGTGATTCCCGCCGCTACCGCCTCCTCCACAACATACTGAATTACCGGCGTGTCTACGATCGGAAGCATTTCCTTGGGCTGGGATTTGGTGGCGGGAAGGAAACGCGTTCCAAAACCCGCCGCCGGAATGACCGCTTTTCGTATTGTCATGCCTTCCTCCGATCCGGCAGCGCGAGCTTGGGCTTGATCACAGCAATGCCCAGTTTTCCCAGTTCCTTGCACAGGGCACGATACATCTTCTCATCCTTGTAGATCCCGACAATCGCGCCGCCGGAGCCGGTAAATTTGGCGCTGGCGCCTGTCGATCGTGCTGTTTCCACCATTTGCAGATTCGCCTGGCTGATCTGATAGATCTTTCGCCGCCGGTCAAAATTGACATTGAGCAGATCGCTCAGCAGTTCGGGTTTCCTCTCCTCCAGAATACGACGGGCTTTGACCGCCAGATCGGCCCAGAACTTCATGGCCGCATGGACCTTTTTGTCGCCCAGATCATATCGCGCACGAATGTTGTTATGAAATACCTCGGTCGGTTCGCTAAGATCATCCCGATACGCCACATACAATGTAGGCAGAAGACCGGGATTGAGCTCCTCATAACGCCCATGCCCCTGGGTTTCCATCAGCTTCTTGTCAAAGTCCATGAACACCAGACCTTCGTACACCTGAATCACCCGATCCTGCAGGCCTGCCGAAATATGCAATTCATCGTTCTCCGCCGACAAGATCAGGCTCGCCTGCATCGGCTTGGGAATCGCTACGCCATAAAACGCCATCAAAGCCCGTAAACAGGCCGTGATAATCGCGCTGGAGCCGGCCAGGCCCACGCCATGCGGAATATCCGAAGAATAGCGGATCGTGAAGTTTTTGCCGTGTAAAATAATTTGATTCTGTCGACAGTAATCATAAAAACGCTTCACAGTCGCTTTTAACAGCCGAATGCCGCCATAATACCCATGCAGCTCCACATCGCGCACAAGCGATTGAATGCTCCCAAATACGCTTTGATCCTTCTGGCTCGGGAGTATCTCCAATTCAGGACTTTCGTACAGAACCACCTCGGCGGCGAAGTTGGTAAACGCAAATGAAATCGTCTTGCCAAAGTACCCGTCGGAAGGATTGCCGATCAGGCCGACGCGAGGGCAGGCTTTTGTGCGAATAATCATAGAGTATCCCCGTCCTTTGAGAAATGCGGACGCCCGACGCTATGCCTGCATCGAGGCGCCAGAACCGTATTGATCATCGCAAAATAATTTTCATCCGGCACATATTCAGGGATGCTGTTGCCCGTGCCAAGGGCGTAACCTCCGCGGCCCTTGGCCCGATCCAGCATAGAACGGCAGCGATCCTGAATCTCCTGAGGCCTGGAACGGCAGACAAAATCCAGATCAATCCCTCCCAGAATCGCAATCCGATGCCCCCATCGTTCATAGGCATTTTCGACCGGCTCGATCGCATCTTCAAACGAATGTTTGGCGTCGTATTTCATGATGTCGATAATATCATCCATAATTTCTTCGGTATACCCGCACGAATGAAGGATGGCCGGTTTGCCTGCCGTATGAATCACCTCCACAATCCGGCGATGCCATGGGAACACATACCGTCGAAGATCGTCCGGAGCAAGCATCGTCTGGGTTTTAAAACCCCAGTCATCGTTCGCGATCAACGCCCCCACCGATGGATAGGCGGAACAAATCTCATAATAGCGGACCAGCGAGGAGCCAATCGCATCGAAAATGCGTATGGCCAGCTCCGGATCGTCGGTCAGCATCAGACAGAGATGATCAAATCCCACCAAAGAAATGGCATTTTCCAGAACACCCCCCGGACCGTAAACGATCAGTTTCATTCCTCTCGGCAGAAGATCGATCGCCTGATCCAGACGAGAATAGTCAAAAGCGTCCGCCTTCGGCCAATCATACGTTTTAAAACTTTTCCGGTCTCGGATGGCCGAACCGGCATTCAGCGATATCGTGGCTTGTCGGTTAATTTCACCGGCGGGAAAGGTCATATTCGAACCATAACAGGTTACATAGTCATATCCTGCATTAGCAAAGGCGGAAATGACCAACCGGTTGATGCCTCCCCAGACGATTTGACCGACCTCTGTAACGATATCCGGATTGGCAAGCCTTCGACAGAGGGGTTCGTTTAAAAAGAATTCAAAAAGCGTTTCCCGGTCCGGCTGCGTTCGTTCAAGAACAGCAAGGAGATTGTCAAATACCGGTTCTATCTTCACCAACCTAGCAATAACAGAGGATTATTGAAATAAAAACCGCGATAGGACACAGAAATCGCGTACCCTGGGGAAATGAAAACATACTCTGTCCCCGTCGGTTGCGCGAATCAGATACTCATGCCATCCGAATCTATACCAGGCGATAGATTGGAAATGGTCGTAACTAACAATGACGCTGCACACCGATTTAATCCGCCATAAGTATCGGCATACCAAGAACATAGCATAAGAATGACGGACCAGAAAGCAAGAGTTTTTAGGCCTCCTTCCTTATACTTATACGCCCGATGAAATCGCGAAGTTCTCTGCTGGGATGATCTATATTATCCGACCTGATCGATAGGCTACTTACGATATGTGCAAAATGTCTTGTCGGTTTCCCAAATCGTAATTTCCTCAAGTTCCGCATCCGAAAACTTCCCTGCCAGACAATCCCAGGCAAATGCCGACAGATTCTCCACACTGGGAATTTTCTCCCGAAATTCCGCCAGATCCACATTCAGATTTTTATGGTCTACCATGCTCATAAACTCTTTATCCACAACGCGTTGAAATGATGCAATGCTCCAATCCCGTTCCTGAACAGGGCAGCGAACCTTGACTTCAAGAATGTAGTTATGGCCGTGGCCGGCCGGATTGGCGCACTTGCCAAAAAATTCTACGTTCTTCTCTTGACTATATTTATCGTTCCAAAGCTTGTGGGTGGCGGCAAATTCGAATTTTTCCGAAAACAGCATCACGGATGAATCCTCCGGTATAATTTGAAGTGCCCGAAACGGATTTAATTGCAATGAAAGCGAGCTAATCTGAAGTTGATGCAGACAGATTTCCAGGCAAACACGGGCCTGATGAAGGAGTTGAGTCAATTCTGCCAGGTCAATGGGCTGGGAATAGGCAAACCGACTTCGAATTCTCTCTGTAAATAACGGGACTGCGGTTTTTCGAACGGCTTGGTCGATCTCCATGACATTGATCACAAAGCCGGTATCCGGATTTAATGGTCCTGTCACCTCTGTCCACAGCACCAGAAAAATGGATAAACCTTCCCCGCAGGGACGAGAAGTATAGGTATTGTACCCTTCCGAAGTCTTTTCCATAAAAGGGTTTACAGAAAAACGAACCGCACGTGACAATCGGTATATTTCACCAAGACTCATGATATATCACGATCCCGATGCATCAAACTGACCACTTCCGCCCGGCTGCGAGGATCTTTAATAAACCCGCCCCGAAGCGCGCTGGTCACCATGACAGCACCCGGCTTTTTCACACCGCGTATGGTCATACAGCTATGCGTCGCCTCCAGTACCACAGCAACCCCAATCGGTTTGAGGTTATCCATGAGGAAATCAGCAACCTGGTTGGTGAGGCGTTCCTGTACCTGTAACCGATGTGCAAAACAATCCAGGATTCGAGCCAGTTTACTGACTCCCAGCACTTTGCCCTTCGGAAGATAGGCAATATGGGCCTTTCCTATAAAAGGCATCAAGTGATGTTCGCACACACTGGAAAAAGGTATATCGCGAAGCAGGACAATCTCGTTATATTCCTCGTGAAATACGCTTTCAATATGCTCGAGGGGATCCTGTTGCGGACCGCCCAAGAGTTCGGCATACATACGAGCGACGCGGCCGGGGGTCTTTTTCAGGCCTTCCCGATCCGGATCTTCCCCGACCGCGATCAGAATCTCACGAACAGCCGCTTCGATCCGCTCCAATTGAACCGGTTTATCGCTGGCATTAGACATCACTGTCCCCTTGCTTTTTCGAGCAATTTCGATGTATTCTTGCCAATCTCATTTCCGCGCATGATTCCACACATATTCGGCCAGAAGGCTGACTCCATAACCGATCGAACCGGGGCAACCTCCCTGTTTTTCCCCATCCACCATGCCAACGCCGGCCATATCGATATGCGCCCATTTGCACTCTCCAGCAAACGCCCCCAGAAACGCCGCGGCCGTGCAGGCGCCACCCCATTTACCCCCGATATTTTTCAGCTCGGCAATCTTACTTTTCATCAATTCCAGGTATTCCTCTCCACAGGGCAAATGCCAAACCCGGTCCCCGCTTGCCTGGGCGGCGGCTTTGATCTGTTCAACCTGTAAATCGTTGTTGCTCATCAAACCGGCCATACCCTCTCCCAGAGCAACCACACAAGCCCCGGTAAGAGTGGCGATATCAACCATGAAATCGCATTTTTCCTGAACGGCATAATGGATGGCGTCACAGAGAATCATACGGCCTTCCGCATCCGTATTCTGGATTTCGACAGTCTTGCCGCTATAGGTAGTAACGATGTCCCCGGGTCGATAGCTGCCGCCTCCGGGCATGTTTTCGGCCGAAGGAATGATCCCCAAAACCCGGACTTTGGGCTTTAAACGGGCAATAGCCCGCATAGCGCCTAAGACAGCTACTCCGCCGGATTTATCAAATTTCATATCCTGCATGCCTTCCGATGGTTTAATACTGATTCCGCCGGTATCAAAGGTTATGGCTTTCCCTATTAATCCTATGGTGGGAGTAGACTTCGTTGCTTTGGAAGGATTGTACTTCAGCACAATAAAACGAGGTTTATTGTTGGAACCCTGTCCGACGGCAAGGATGCCCCCCATCTTTTTGGCACGAATCTGTTTATCATCCCAAACCGAACAAGACAGACCAGGCAACTGTCTGGCTAATGTTCTCGCTACATCCGCCAATACATTCGGGCTTACCAGATTGGCAGGACGATTCATAATGGTACGGGCAAATGAACGCGCCTCGCCGAATATGCGGCCGATTCGGGCTCCCTGTTCCAGCAAACGAATATGCGCAGGATTAGAATCAACGATCGTTGCCGTTAATTTGGCAGGCCGACCATAATCCGCCGTATTCAAGAATTCATCGTATCGATACCCGCCAAAAAAAATTCCTTCTGTGATAGCCCTGCTCAGTATTTCATAATTGAACTTGCGTTTGTCCAGATCCTGATGGATAGAAACGGCAACAGCAGCGGCCTTGAGATCGACAGCCCTTTTTGCGCTCAGAGCAGCCGCGTTTCGCACTACATCAATCTCACTTTTTTCCTTTTCCCCCAAACCGACAAGCAACAGTCGTTTTGCTCCTATTTTCCCGTCGGTGTACAGTAACACCGACTGCTTCCGCTGGCCCTTGAAGTCTCCCAGCTTACAAATCTTTTCTATGGAACCTTTGAGCTTTTTATCCAGGGCCCTGCCGAAGGAAGTGATCTGATCCTCGAAAACTCCCACGGCCAGCAGATCGGTTTTTACAGAGAAAGGATCGGTTGCTGCCGTCTTAACGGTTATCGTAGTCGCTTGTTTCATAGTCTTCCTCATCCGGCTTGTTTGTTTTTCTTCTGACTTCGATATTTCAGATAACTTTCAATGAATGCCTCAATATCTCCATCGAGAACCGCATTGACATTGCCCGTTTGATGTTCGGTTCGATGATCCTTGATCATCTGATACGGCTGAAGGACATAGCTGCGAATCTGATTGCCCCAGGCGATTTCCCCTTTATTGCTGTAGAGTTTGGCCACTTCGGCGTCGCGCTTCTGTTTTTCCAGCATATACAGTTTGGCTTTGAGCATCTTCATGGCTTCGGCTTTGTTCTTATGCTGGCTGCGGTCATTCTGGCATTGCACGACGATACCGGTCGGAGCGTGGGTAATCCGTACGGCCGAGCTGACCTTATTAACGTGCTGGCCGCCGGCGCCGCTGGCGCGATACGTATCGATCCGCAGGTCGTCTTCGTTAATCTCGACGTCGACATCGTCATATTCGGGGATGACATCCACGGCGGCAAAACTGGTATGACGGCGCGATTGCGAATCAAACGGACTGATGCGAACCAAGCGATGCACCCCCGCCTCGCAGGACAATTTTCCAAACGCATACGGACCGGATACGCGAAGCGTCACCGAACGAACTCCTGCCTCCTCGCCCGGCGTCAGATCCATTTCTTCATACTTGTACTTGTTGTCCTCGAAGTATCGCGTGTACATGCGGAGCAGCATATTGGCCCAGTCGCAGCTCTCGGTGCCTCCGGCCCCGGCATGAATGCCAAAAAAGCAGTCACGCATGTCGTCGGGGCCGTTGAGCATTCCGGAAATTTCGATCTTGTCGCAGCGGGCTTGCAGCGCAATCAAATCCTCTTCGACCGAACGCAGGGTTTCCATATCCTGTTCCTCGGCGGCCAGGTCGAACAATTCGCGCACATCGGCCGCCCTTTTTGTCGCCTCCTCGACAGGCTCGATCACGATTTTTAACGCGGTTAATTGGGATATGAGCTTCTGGGCGGCTTCCTGGTTGTCCCAGAATCCGGGTTGGCCCATCTGGGCCTCAAGCCGCTGGCGGGTCGCCTTTTTGGCAGGCACTTCAAAGCCAGTCCCGAATGTGCTGCACCCGGGCCTCCATATCCGCCACTGCGATTTTCAATTCCGATAGTTCCATGCGATTGTCCCTCTGGCATCCGTTTCGTAAACCTGCTTTATAGCCGCAGCGAACCGATTCTGCAAGGATTCCTGGGCGTAATCAAAATTCTAGGATCATTTCTGGAGCCGTTTTTCATAGCTGAGGGGCACAACCAGGACGGCACAGTCGGCCTTGCGGACGATTTTCTCGGTGACATTGCCAAACAGGGCCTTTTCCAGCGCGGAACGTCCCTGACGGCCAATCACGATTAAATCGACCTGTTTTTCTGATGCGAATCGGAGAATTTCCTGATAGTCCCGGCCGATGCGGAATTCGACATGAAACGGAATCCCTTCCGGCAACCGGTTGCGATAAATTCGATCAATCCGATCGTCGATGTCATGGCGGGCCTTATCGTCGACTCCTTCCACTTCGTAGATATAGGTCTTCCAGAACTGGGCCTCGGATTCCGGGACCACATGCAGCAGATACAGCTCGCAGCCCGGCCGACGCTGGGCGGCATCGACGGCAAAAGTAAAGGCGAAGTCGGCGTTCTCGGAAAAATCCGTACAAAACAGGATCCGCCGAAAGACCGTGATCGATTCCTGGCTTTTACTCATATTCCACCTCGTTACCATTATAGTAACAGGAACGAGGGCAGCGTGCAAGCCATGGAATTCATAGAAAAAAATGCCGATCCTTATGGAAAGTCGCGTTCTACCGGAACAATTGCGGCGCGAATTCGTTCAGGTAATTGCGCCAGTTGATCCATGTATGGGCGCCGTCGGTCTCTTTATAAACCACATCAAATCCGTGCTTCTTAAACAGCTCCACCGTGGCTCGGGACGTTTGGACGAGGAAGTCTTCCTTGCCGGTGGCAAACCAGAACAGCTCGAGTCCTTTCTTCAGTTCGGGATCATCCAGTTTTTCCTTGTTCTGTTCTTCCCAGCTCGGTGCGTTCGATTGCTGACGGCCAAGGCTGAAAATCCCCGAACTGAAGACGCCTACATAGGCATAGTCCCCCAGGTTGGGAATGGCGATATTAATCGTGTGGCCTCCCCCCATGGACAGGCCGGCAATCGCGCGGCTTCCCCGGTCCGTCTTAACCCGGTAATTCTTTTCGATATACGGTCGTATATCGTTTCGGAAATCCTGAATAAACGGATCGGCATCCGGCAGGGGCCGCCCAAAACCGAATGGTCCCGTATGGCCGGCGGGCATAACAACCACCATGGGTTTGGCCTTGCCGGCGGCGATGAGATTGTCCAGAATAAAGCCGGCCCGGCCGACCGACGTCCAGGAATCATCGGAATCGGATGCGCCATGCAGCAGATAAAAGACGGGATATTGTCCTTTTCCGGACTCATACCCGGCAGGCGTATAGACATGCATACGACGAAACCGTTTCAGGGAATTCGAGTAATAGGTAATCTCCGCAACCGCGCCGTGAGGCACATCCCTGGTATCCATGAAATCCGATCCGGGAACACAGACCAGGCTCCAGACGTTCATGTTCGATTCGCTGACGGAGGGATTACGCGGATCGATCACCGAAATGCCGTCCACATTGAAGTTATATCGATAGGCTCCTGGAATAACAGGACCCAGTGTCGTTTCCCATACTCCCTCCTCATTCTTTTTCATCTCGGCCCCCTGCCCAATGCCCGGTATATCAGAACCGCCCAGTCTTACGGTTTCCGCCTTCGGGGCGAGGATCCGAAACGTAATTTTCCCGTCGGCAGCCAGTTCCGGCGATACTACCTGCGGTCCGGCGGATCGACCCATTTGAGCCAGACCAAGGGAGCTCCATGCCAAAACGATCAGCATCCCAAGGACCGGTCCCGACTTGATGGTTTCTTGTGACTTCATTTGCTCTCTCCTTACATCGCCGTGTTTTTTTTCATGGATGGATGGCCGTGCTCCCATTGCCGCATGGCCTCCGATATACGATCAAGATAGGTAATCAGGATCTCGGCATCCCCGAGCGGAAATGGGGAGACCAAAACATCCTGTAAAGGCCTGATTTCTTCGGACAACTCCGTATAGGCCTGCCGACCTTTTTGTTTAAGTATCACCTTTCGAGCCCTGCCGTCGGTGGGGTGTTTTTCCCGCACCAGGAAACCATTTCTTTCCATTCGAACCAGCATAGCCCGGATTGTATTGGGATCGGACCATGCCCGTTGGGTAAGTTCCTGCTGCGTGATTCCATCCTGCTCGGTCAGCAGGGCCAGTAATACGAACTGGTCGGCGGTCAATCCGAAAGAGGCTAAAAACGAGTTGGTCTGGCGATGCATTAACTGATACGCCTCCCGCAAGCCCATCGCAATATCATGTCCTGTAGCCATTGAAATTCCCAGCCACATATTACGTATACGTACTAATTATAACGGCCATTCATAGTAGGAGTCAACAGGGATTTTTAACTTATTATACTCTCTGTGAACGGGTATTTAGACAGGGTATACCATCCAACCAGGATCGACGCAGAAGGCGTAAGATTGATGCCACCGTCAAAAGTCTGACGATGACAAATGCCATATAACAGATTGTAAATAATAGATTTGCGCGATTTTTAGGGTTGACAGGCAAGATCGGCGATATATACTATAACCTGTTATATATTAAAGACTTGGAGTAATTATGCGGAAGCTTATTGATCCACGACAAACCCGGCTGTTTGACCCGTTTGACAGCGTCTTGACCCCCCAAACCCGTAAGCATCTGCTGGCCGGCTGGCCGGGGGTGTTCCGACATGTGTTGCTGGAGTTGATGCCGGTCGGTGCCTTGGCCGAACACTTTGATCCCGTGATGGGCCGACCCAGCAAAGAGCTGTATTCGATGGCGGGACTGATTTTTCTGAAGGAGTGCTTTCACTGGATTAACGACGAGGCACTCAATGCGTATCGCTTCCGCCTGGATGTTCACTATGCCTTGAATCTGGAGCCAGTGGCACAAGATATTTCGATCCGGACACTGGAGCGGACCATCGCGCGATTTGAAGAGGATGAACTGGCCAAAACGGTACTGGCCGATGTGACGGTACGATTGGTAGAACTTCTGGAACTGAAGATTGATACGCAACGGTTGGATTCGACGCATATCTTCAGCGACATGGCCAGCTTTGGAAGAACCCGCCTGATGGGCGTGGCGATCAAACGGTTTTTGACTCAGGTCAAACGGCTTGAACCAAACGATTATGAATCGCTGGATGAATCCCTGCGTCAGCGGTACGTTCCCGGCGTCAACCAGTTGTTTGCGGATGTGGCCAAAGATACGGACTCCCGTCGTCTGCTGCGTCAGCAAGTGGCGGAGGATATGCATTCATTAATCAAGTATTTTTCCGATCATCCGAAGCATTCCGGGAAAGGCATCTATAAGAATCTGGTGCGTCTCTTTTACGAACAGTGCGAGGTTCATGAAGAAACCGTTCAGGTTAAAGCCAAGACCGGCGGTCATGTGATGCAGAATCCATCTGACGCAGACGCGACGTATGACGGCCATAAAGGCTCTGGCTATCAGGTCCAACTGTCGGAGACCTGCCATCCTGAAAATCAGGTGCAGTTGATTACCTGTGCGATCCCGCAGACGGCGGTCGAACCGGACAGCGAAGCGGTGGAACCGGTGCTGGACGACCTGGAACAAAATGCACTACTGCCGGAACAGATGCTTGCCGATACGCACTATTGCAGTGATGAGAATGTGCAGCAGGCCGAACAACGCGGCGTGGAATTGGTGGGACCTGTAAGCGGCTCAGACAAGAACAGAGAACAGGCCTCGTATGAGCAATTGACAATCGATGATTTTGATATTGATGAACACACCGAAGCAGTGCAGTGCTGTCCGGCCGGCTATACGCCGGAATCCTCAACCGTTGACGAGCAGACCGAAAAGACAACGACAGTGATGCCTGCATCGGCGTGTGGCCGGTGTGAATTTTACGAGCCGTGTCCGGTTGCCAAACGCAACGGCCATTATCGTCTGGAGCATACGGCCAAGCAGCGACGCCTGACGGCCCGGCGGCGGGAGCAGGAGACGGAG
>JAFGGE010000216.1 GCA_016930745.1 Sedimentisphaerales bacterium | reverse complement strand
GCCATGTTTATGTACGGTATCCGGCCCGGCCCGATGCTCATGATCGAGCGCCCCGGCTTTGTCGCCGAGATCGTGATCCTCTTCTGGCTGTGCGCGATTTTCAACCGTCTCGGTGCTATGCTGATATCACCTTCGTTCATTCGGATCCTTTCGAGCCCCCGGGAGATCCTGCTGCCGATCGCGGCCGCTCTGGGGGTGCTGGGCGCCTGGGCAGCCGGGTTTACCCGTTTCGACATCTACTCCATGCTTGGCTTTGGCGTTTTGGGATTCTTTTTCAGACAAAAAAAATACCCCCTGGCCCCCATGGTTCTGGGGATATTGGTTGGGCGATTTGCCGATACTTCGCTGAGACGGGCGCTGCTGACCTACAGCGAAAATCTGATCCAGATGCTGACCCGTCCCTTTGCGATTATTCTGTTGATATTTCTTATTTTTACCATCGTCTCCCAGATTCGGAGCTGGAAACAGAAAAAACGACGACGACTCGAGCATGAGACCGATTCGACATAACCTGTGGAGGAATATAACCCATTCAATTTCCTGTACTTTACCGAGTGAAACAAAAATTCGATGTCACATCACTGCCGAATGTGGTGGCGTCAGTGCACGCGGCGTTTGCACAATTTGACCCTGCCGATAGAATCAGGCCGGGGCAGACGGTGGCCGTAGCGGTGGGATCGCGGGGGACGCACGATCTCAAGGATCTGGTATCTGCAACCGTGGCATGCCTCAAATCGCTGCAGCTGAAACCTTTTATCATTCCGGCCATGGGATCACACGGCGGCGGGACGGCCGAAGGACAACGGCAGGTGCTGGCAGAATTGGGAATCACCGAAAGCAGCGTGGGCGCCCCGGTCGTATCCAGCATGGATGTCGTATCCTTTGGGCGGGTAGCATCCGGGGCCGAAGTCTTTTTTGCCAAAGATGCGCTGGATGCCGATCATATCGTGGCAATCAATCGCATCAAGCCCCACACAGCGTTTCGTTCGGAGGTGGAATCCGGACTGTGCAAAATCCTGGCCGTCGGCTGCGGCCGCCAGAAAGGGGCGGCCAACATGCACAAGTACGATCTGGCCCGGACTATCGTGCCGGCCGCCCGACGGATCATGGAAAAAACCTCCGTTCTCTGCGGCCTGGCCGTCACTGAAAACGCACTGGGCGGCACGAACTCGCTCAAGCTGGCTAGACCGCAAGAATTTGTTGAGATTGACCGTCAGTTCCTGGAAACAGCCTGGCAGCTGCTGCCAAGGATCCCACTGGAAGATTTGGATGTACTTTTGGTGGATGAAATGGGCAAAAACGTCAGTGGTGCTGGCATGGATCCCAACGTCATCGGTTTCTGGCGCCGGGAAGGCGGTATACGCAAACCGGATTATCGCATCCTGATCGTGCTGGACCTGACGCCGCACTCCCACGGAAACGCCACCGGCATCGGCATGGCCGATTTGACCACCCGCCGGGTTGTCGACAGTATCGACTGGGATGCCACCTACCTGAACGCCTTTACCTCGGGAGTCCTGCGCTCCGCCCGCATGCCGATTCCCCTTGAACATGACAGGCTGGCACTTGAAGTCGCTTTAAACCGGATTCCTGACCCTGGTAGTCTTCGCATGGCCCGCATTGTCAATACCGGTGAACTGGAGACGTTCTGGGCCACCAAAGCCTTGCTGCCCGAGCTACGAGCTCAGAAAAATATCACTGTCGACGCAGTCCCGCTGGAACTCCAATTTAATGATCAGGGCCGACTGTTGCCCGCAACACATTAAAACCGAGGTAAATCAAATGAAAACGAACAAACTACGCGAATTGCTAAAGGCCGCAAAGCCCTCTGTCGGCACCCGGGTCCACAGTAGCTGGCCGTCTGTGGTGGAGGCCATCGGGCATACCGGCATATATGACTACGTTGAGTTTCTGGCCGAATATGCCCCGTTTGATTTGTACGCCCTGGATAACTTTTGCCGGGCGGCGGAGTTGTATGACATGGCTGCCGTCATCAAGATCGACCAGGAACCGCGCGGCTTTCTTGCCCAGCGCGGGATCGGATCCGGTTTCCAGGGGGTCTTGTTTGCCGATTGCCGTAGTGTCGAAGAGGTTGAGCAGTGCGTGCGAATCGTGCGTCCCGACACGCCCGAAGATCAGGGTATCCATGGCGTTGGCGCTCGTCGTTTCGCCTACATGGGGTACGGTGGATCGGCTGACTATGTCGAAGCGCTTAGAGACATCGTCGTGATGATCATGATCGAGAAGCACTCGGCTGTCGAACGACTGGAGGAAATTCTGTCTGTAAAGGGAATTGATATGATTCAGTGGGGACCGGTAGACTATTCGATGAGCATCGGACGGCCGGGCGCCCGCTACTCGCCGGAGGTCAAAGCGGTTGAACGTCGGGTGTTTGAGACGGCGATCAAAATGGGCATACCACCGCGGGCCGAGATAAACAGCGTCGATGAGGCCAAGTATTACCTGGATATGGGCGTACGCCATTTCAACATCGCCACCGATCTATCGATCCTGTTTAACTGGTGGAAAACCAATGGCGATCAATTGCGCAAGGTCATCGCGGAGGTTTGAAGGATTGTAGAGAAATCTGCTTCGGTACCCGCTCCAACGAAGGTTCCGACTACCCCAGCGTGTTGCCTGCTGTCCAACCTCCTTAGGGCAACCTGTTCAACGATTTAATTTAACGCGCAAAAATTAGTATTTTTTAAAAAAGTGGTTCGGCTGTTTAATAATCTTGACAAGATAATCTGATTTTGGGAAACTGACTTGGACTGACCCTGGAGAACCAACCATAACTCAAAGGGGAAAGCATATGGATGAATCAATAAACCCTTTTTCCGGTTCCGGAGATGGGGTTTTGCTTTTAACGGATGGCCGTTTGTTGGTCGCCCTGGATGATTTCATCAATCCCAAGACAGGCAGAAAGATCTTCGGCTGTGCTCATATCTTCGATCATGCCGCCAAGGCCAACCAG
>JAFGGE010000215.1 GCA_016930745.1 Sedimentisphaerales bacterium | reverse complement strand
GTCAGGTCGATGTCGTCCCAGATCATAATTCGCTTGCCGCGCGGATTCGATGAGCGCGGCACATATTCGTACAGTTCCAGACGGAAAACGCCGGGGGCCTTGATCCGGCTGTCAAACCGGTCGAGCATGTCGATGTAGACTTCCAAAGCGGCGGTGTCCGTGCCGTATTCTCCCAGCTTGAATCCGGTCAGGCCCATGATGCGGATGTGCGTTGGAAGGTATCCCTGCGATACATCCAGTTGCCGGGGCACATCCGGCGGCGTCCGGGACGATTGAGCCGGAAAGGGAAATGTATCGCAGCCGCACGCAAAGAAAAACGTCAAGACCGCCGGGAAAAGTAAAATCGCCCGTGTCGATGGGGCCGTGCTCCGGAGCGGCGAACGTCCGGGCGGCGCGGGTGTGAGGAAGAACCGTTCTGGTCCGTGCTGTTGGGTTTTTCTGTTTGGCAATGTCGTTCCCTCGATTTGCCTAGATATCCTCGTCGAGCATATGCCCGAAACGGTGTTTCTTGGTCCGCAGGTAATCTTTGTTATGGGCGCCCGGTTCGATCCGCAGGGGAATTTGCTCCACGACGGTGATCCCGTAGACCTCGAGCCGGCTGATTTTCTTGGGATTGTTGGTCAGGATGCGGACCTTCGTGATGCCCAGGTCGCGCAGGATCTGCGCGCCGATGCCGTAATCCCGCTTGTCGGGCATGAAGCCCAGCTTGACATTGGCGTCATAGGTGTCGATGCCCTGTTCCTGGAGCTTGTAGGCGTGCAGCTTGTTGAGCAGGCCGATGCCACGGCCTTCCTGCCGCAGGTAGATCAGAGCGCCTTTACCCTCGATCTCAATCAACTGCATCGCCGTCGTAAGCTGCGTGCCGCATTCGCATCGCTGCGAATGGAACAGATCGCCGGTCATGCATTCGGAATGGACGCGGACCAGGACCGGTTCGGATTGCATATGCACTTTTCCCTCCTCATCGAGTTCGCCGATGCCGCCTTTGCACAGGGCCAGATGCGGCTCGGTCGAGCCGGGACTTTCGTATCCGATCATATGGAACTCGCCGAAGTCGGTGGGCATATGAACGCTCTGGACGCGGCGGACCTGGCTTTCGCTCTGCAGTCGGTATTCGATCAGCTTGGCGATGGAGGTGATCCGGAACCTGTGTTTCTCGCAGAAGGGCAGCAGATCCGGCACCCGCGCCATCGTCCCATCCGGATTCATCACTTCGCAGATAATCCCGGCAGGTTTTAATCCGGCGATTCGCATCAGATCGACGGCCCCTTCGGTCTGGCCGGCGCGAACGAGCACGCCCCCCTCGCGGGCGCGAAGCGGGAAGACATGCCCCGGCCGGGCTAAATCGGCAGGACGAGAAGTATCCTCCATCGCGACCTGAATCGTGCGGGCACGGTCGGCGGCGCTGATGCCGGTGGTGATGCCCTCGCGGGCGTCGATGCTGACGGTAAAGGCCGTGCCCAGGCGGGTCGTGTTGTGCAGGGTCTGGGCGTGCAGGGCAAGCTGGTCGCATCGGTCGGCGGTCAGGGCCAGGCAGATCAGGCCCCGGCCGTGCGTGGCCATGAAGTTGACCAGTTCCGGCGTGACGAATTCGGCGGCGGCGACCAGATCGCCTTCGTTTTCGCGGTCCTCATCGTCCACCAGGACGATCAATTTACCCTGTTTGAGGTCTTCGAGGACCTCCGAAATTTCGCTGAACTGGATCATTTTGGCCTTTGTCGCTGTCATCCATTCCTGGTTTTGTGGTTGTCCGAGCCTGTGCCGTCCTCGGCAAACTGCTCAATATAGCGGATTCCGCCGCGGATGTAAACCAGCATGACCAGAACGGCCAGAATCGCGACGGCCCATAGCAAGAGACGAACAAAAATGGGCCAAACGGGCAGGAGGGAAGAAAATTCCGGGCCGGTCAGGATAGCCCCGACCAGGGTAAGCTGTAGGATGGTCGCCAGCTTGCCGGGTACGACGGTCCGGATACGAATACGGCCGGTGACGAAATAGACCACCAGAAAGCCCAGCAGCAGAAGCAGGTCTTTGCCTACGATCAGCACCACGAGCCACAGGGGCAGCCGAAAGCCGGAAACGGCTGTCTCCGGAATGGTCAGCAGGATACAGGCGGCGGTGATGAGCAGCTTGTCGGCCAGCGGGTCCAGGAAGGCCCCCAGAGTGGTCGCCTGATGCCGAATTCGGGCCAGGTAGCCGTCCAGGGCGTCGCTGGCGGCCATAAATAAGAAAATCGTAAAGGCGACGTACCGCAGGGCCACAGGATAGGCCGATTCCGGACGGTGCAGTATGCAGAGAATGAACGGCAGGATCAGCAGAATCCGAAAAATCGTGATCTGATTGGCTCGTGTCAGGTTCATGGGCGATAGTGTACGCATACTGCGGGGCCTTTTTCCAGCATTCTCTTGGCTATTTTCCGTTTCTACGGTGGGAAAAACCGTCTTTTTGGGAGATTTTCTTGACAAGACCGATAAAGTACTGTATCATAGTACAGCATTGGGAGGCTGCAGGGGAGGTTTGCATCGGAGTGATGGTCTTTCAAACGGAGGTTCTGCCATGCGATCTTGGTTCATCCTGTTTCTTGCCGCTGTTGCGCCGTTTCCGGCCTTCTGTGCCGTTACGTTTACTGCTGTGGATAACGGAAACGGGCAAGTGAAAATCATCTACGTTGCCGATCCGGGCGATGCACCCAGCGGGGTTGCCCTGCGGGTTACGATTGTCGGGGCTACAGTTGCCCCGGATGGAGTCGTCGCTGTGGATTCTGCGTTCAATACCTTTATCGATTATGCCGCCTCGAATCCCGGCAACTTCCAGGTTGGCGATGGTCATCCTCTGGCCCTGGCCACCGAGGCCGGCGCTTTGACCATGGCTTCCAGCGATTTTTCGATCAGCATGGGTGTGCTGGATGAGACGGGCAACCAGTTCCCCGCGGGCGAAAGCGCCGATCCGCTGATTATCCTGCAACTCGTAGGCGAAGGTACTGACAATGTCACAATCTGTGCCGACACCCTCCGCGGCCCGGACAGCGGCGTCGTCGGGGCCAATGGTCCGCTCGAGAGCAATCTGCAGGCCGGCTGCATTACAGTCGATGTCAATGGTTGGGAAACTCACTGCGACTGTTACCGTCGCAGCGTGCCGGGCGATTATGAAGAGGCTGTCAGTGTCGGCTGCCCGGTAAGCTGGTGTGCATCGAGCCAGTGCTACGGGGATGCTAACGGGCAGGAAGAACAAATCGGCAAAGGGATGTTCACAGTAGGATTTAAGGACATCAATATCCTTCTGGAAGGTTTTGGTAAGGCGTATAGTGGTTATGCAAATGCTCAGTCATGGATCGCTGCGGATTTTGATCATCGTGCTGAAAAGATTGGCAAGGGTTTTTTCCGTGTTGGCTTCAACGACATCAACATCCTGCTGGAGTGGTTTGCCAAGCCGAATGTGCCAAACGACTGCAATTAATAGGAAAGCCGTAATGAAAAGTTTTTGGGCAAAGATAAGGAGGGCGAAGTCATGAAGGGAAATGGGATCGTTTTATTGCTTGCCGTGTGCATCGTATCATCGGTTGTATGCGGTCAAGTCATCGAGACGCCGCACTTTATGGTTATTGCACCGGATCATTATATGCCCACAGGGGAATTCCAGATCATCATTGCCGGGGAATATGCCAACGTACCATTGGCAGGGATAACTGGCGGAATCTATGGCGATATCGATGCTGTCTCTGGAGAGGCACTGCCGGCGGCCGGAAATCTTGGCTCTGTGTCTCACTATCCAGACTACCAGGGCTGGGATTTCAGCATAGGTGATCTTGAAGATTACAACCCTGACAACCAACCGGCCGATGGGAACTGGATCGTGTTCACATATCAAGCCCCTCAGGATTGGAGAGAGGTACACTTCGGTGTATATGACTACTCGATCTCCTTTGATGAACCGGTGGCTGAAGTATCCCTTTCTCCAGTGGCCGAAAGCTGCTGGATGTCCTTGTCACAATGGAACCTGGATTTCGAGGTTCCCTATCGCGGCGCCGAGGCCGACAGTCAGATTCTGATCCTCCACAATCCTTGTGACAGAACGAGAAACTGGTCCTTTGAGCATGCATGCCCCTGGCTGATTGTCGAGCCGGTCTCGGGGACGCTGGAGCCGGAGGAAGAGATCGAGCTTACCGTCCGTGTCCGGACCGAGGGCCTAAATCCCGGCGAATATCGATATTCATTCAGGCCTGAGATATGTTACAATCCGTACGATCCATACAATGAAGGCTGCAATCCGTTTGAAGTCCATCTCGATTATGTCACCTGCTACAAAGGACCGGACCAGTCCCCATGGGATTCCGTTGGCCGGCCGGAAAGCTGGTGCAATCCCTCGCAGTGTTACGGCGATGCCGATGGGCAGATGGAAAAAATAGGCAAGGGCTACTTTCGAGTGGGTTTTAACGATATATCCATTCTTTTAGAGGGTTTTGGCTACTTTAGTAATCCATACGCCAAGCCATGGCTTGCCGCCGATTTTGATCATGGTTCCGAAATGGTGGGCAAAGGCAGGATCCACGTGGGCTTCAAGGATATCAACATCCTGCTAGAATGGTTTGCCAAGCCGAATGTGCCGACGGACTGCAATCAGTAGGGGTATCGTGATGGGAAGGATTTGGGCAAAAGTAGGGAGGGACAGATCATGAAAGGATTGGTTGTAATATCAGGTATTGTTTTTGCTGTCGTTTCGATGAGTTTTGGAGCGACGGTTACACTCCAGGCGGATGGATCGGGCGATTTTGCGACGATCCAGGCAGCGATTGACGCGTCCGTTGACGGCGATGTCATTGTCCTTGCCCCCGGCACCTATACAGGCGATGGCAACCGGGATATCGATTTTCTGGGCAAGGCGATTACGTTACAAAGCGCCGAACCGGCAGATCCACAGGTTGTTGCAGCAACGGTAATCGATGCACGGGGCAGTGAACAGGACCCGCACCGGGGCTTTTTCTTCCATTCCGGGGAAGGGCCGGATTCCCTCCTGCTTGGCCTGACGATCACCGGGGGCCATACCAAGCTCAATATCCAGCAGGAGACCTATCGCGGGGCCGGCATCCGGTGCCAAGGCGCCAGCCCGACGATCGAGCGGTGTGTCATCGAAAACAATACGGCCCTGGGCGACTATTACAACCCGCATCCCTCGCCGGGTCTCCTGTGCCTGAACGAAGGCGGAGGAATCTATTGTTGTGCGGGCAGTCTGGCCAGGATCAAAGATTGCGTGATTCGAGGCAATACGGCCACACGCGGCGGGGGTATCTCGGCCAATGCCAGCGATATAACGATCTTGCGTTGTATTCTGCAGGACAATCACGGCGACGGGTATTATGGACGCGGCGGGGCGATCCGCTGCGCCGAGACAAACGGTACGGTTATTGACAATTGTCTGATTTTCGAAAATACCGCCAACTACGGAGCGGCGATCTATTGTGACGACAGCGGTGTAATCCTTTCTTTCTGTACAATCACACGTAACGAAAGTATTTATAATGTGATCAGCTACAATACCCCCCGACTGACCAACTGCATTGTCTGGGGTAATACCTTCCTGCACAATGATATCATCTGGGGCAATGCCGTTGTGGAATACTCGGATGTCCAGTCCGGCTATCCCGGCGAAGGGAATATGAATCTGGATCCTGTCTTTGCGGATCCGGAGGCATTGGACTTTCGTCTGGATCGGTCTTCCCCCTGCATCAATACGGGCGATCCGTTCATTGTTCCTGAGACGGATGCAACCGATCTGGACGGCCTGGCCCGAGTCGTCAACGGGCGGGCGGATATGGGGGCTTATGAAGTGGAGTATCAGGGACCGGTACTCTGGCTGGATCAGGATGAGTATGATTTTCTGGCCATCCAGGGCGGCCCGAACCCTGATCCGCAAATTTTGACAATCCGGAACCTGGGTATTGGGCCGATGGACTGGGACTTAGTGGAAGAATGTTCATGGCTGGAATTGTCGTCCTATGGTGGTATTTGTGATGATGTGGAGTCAGTCTCAATTATTGTCTTATCCGAAATGCTGGATGGCGGTAATTATTCCGATTTTATTACGATTCATACCCCGGGAGCGCAGGTCCCGTCCAGGACAATCAAGATCGAATTGTATGTCGAAGGCCCCATGATGCATCTGTCGGAGCAGGACTTGTATTTCCGTACAGACAGCGGCGATCCAGGGCTGCTGGAACAGACTCTGACTCTATCCAATTCCGGCTCGGGCACACTCGCCTGGCAGGCGAGCCGGGATTGCGACTGGCTGAATCTGGTTCCTGACGCAGGGACTTTAACCGTCAAGCAAAGTCAGGACATTCTTGTCCGGGTTGATCCGACCGATTTGCCGGACGGCCGATATGAATGCCGACTTATATTTGCCGATCCAGATGCCTTAAACAGCCCGATACGAATGATGGCCGTTCTGGTCATTAACGGCGAATCCGGCGGCTGCTACACAGGACCGGATGCGGGTGAGTGGATTTCTGTCGGCCGGCCGGAATGCTGGTGTGGCCCCTCTCAGTGCTATGGCGATGCGAACAATAAATGGGACCCTGTCGGCAAAGGGATGTATACCGTCGGACCTGGCGATATCGAGATTCTGGTAGAGGGTTTTGGCAAGGCTTTTGGCGGAAATCCGTCAATCCAATCGTGGATCTGCGCTGATTTTAATCATCGTATGGACCGAATCGGCAAGGGCTTTTTCCGGGTAGGCTTTGAGGATATCAATATCCTGCTGCATTACTTTGCGACAAGGGGTGTTCCGACGGACTGCAATCCATAACTGACGATAAGACCCATTGATAATAAAAAGGCTTTATCATAGTGTCAGGACGGTGATTTCGGGGGCGGCGCAGAAGCTGAGCGAGCCCAGCCGGCCCAGGCCGCGGTTGACATACAGCTTGGATCGGCCCAGGTCGTAGAGACCGGCGTGAAACTGTCGATTTTTAATTGTGAGCCGGCCGGAGGGGCTGGAGGCCCATTTAATCTGCCTGCCGTGCGTATGTCCGCTGACGGCGACGGCGTACGAATAATCGTGGAGGAAATCGACAGCCCGGGGATTGTGAGCCAGGACGATGGCGGGGGCCTTTTCCGGCACGGCGGCAAAGGCGCGGTCCGGGTGCATGTCGCCCGCCCAGAGGTCGCCCAGGCCGACCAGCCAGAGATCGCTGTCTTCGATGGAAACGGGGCAGGCTTGATTCCGCAGGACGACAATGCCCTGGGAGGCCAGTCCGTTGACGATCCCGGCCGCCCGGTAGTCGCATTGGGCGCCTTGGGGGCCGTTCATGCCGTAGTCGTGATTGCCCAGGCAGGCATAGACGCCGTGGCGGCTTTGTAAATTACCCAGCATTTCAAAAAGGCGGCGGCGGAACCGGCCGAATGTGTCATGGGTGATGTAGTCGCCGGTCAGCAGGATGATGTCCGGCTCGAGTGTATTGACGCGTTCGATACAGCGATTCAGGAAACGGGCGCTGACGGTTCGGCTGAAGTGAAAATCGCTCAGGTGGATGATCCGCGTGCCATGCAATGGTGCAGGCAGATTGGGAATCTGCAGATCGATATCGACGGTATCGAGCCATTCCGGGTCCTGTTCGTGACGGGCCACGGCCATGGCTGTGCAAAAACCCATCTTGCCCAGGGCAACCCCGTGCCAGTGCCTGACTTTTCGGGCGATTTTCGTATCGGTTACCATGCCACAACAATACGGAATTTCTTTGAGATTAGCAAGGGCTGATGGACGGATTATTGTGAATAGGAGGAGTCGGAGCGGATTTCCAGATGCTCTTTGGGTCCTTTGCGCCGGCTGTTGATCACCCGTCGGAAACGGCATGTATATCCTGCATAGAGCAGAGTGAGCCTCTGATACAGCCGGGTGGTTTCCAGCCACGCACGGATTCTTGCGGTAAGTGTGGACAAGTGAATATGGCGCCAGAAGCGGCGGACCTCTTTGTGTTTAGGATCGATCATCCGGGCGACCAGGATCGTCTTAAGGGCCATGGCTTTTTTCCCTACGGCCCGATACATCCGTGCGGTATCCAGCAGCGTATCGACGTCTTTTTTGCCGAGCATGACGGCGTGCTCGAAAAACTGCAGGGCCCCCTCATGCTCGCCGCGGATTTGCAGGGCCTTGCCCAGCCCATAAAAGGCATCGGCATGCTCCTTATGCTCGTCGACGATCCGCAGAAAGCAGTCGGTGGCGCAATCGGTTTCCTCCAGCTCCATAAACAGCAGGCCCATCGACATGAGCACATCGACATCCGTGATGTCCAATTCATATTCTTCCTGCAGCAGCTCTTTGGCGCGCTGGGGCTGCTCGTATTGGATCGCCAGTTGCGCCAGCCGGAACCGGGGACCGACAAGACCGGATTCCCGCTGGAGTGCCTGTCGATAATATTTCTCCGCCTCTTCGTCGTGTCCCTGCAGGTGTTCCAGTTCGCCGAGATAAAATTGCGCCGGCGCGAAACCGGGCATCAGCTCGGCGATCCGGTTGAATTTTTCCCTGGCCGCGTCAAGCTGATTCTGCTTGAGAAGGAAGATACCGAAATCGAGGATCACGTCGATATCCCCCGGATTGGTTCGCAGCTCTTCCAGAAAATAGTGTCTGGCTTCCTCGATTTTTCCACAGGCCCAGTAGGCCTGGGCGATCCGATAATTGATCTGCGGGTGAGTTGGTTCCAGCATGGCCGTTCGCTGCCAGCACCAGATCGCCCGTTCGTACTGTTGGCGACTGAAAAGGCTGTTGCCGATGTTGTAAAAGCAGATGGGACAGTCGGGATTAAGCTGCTGGGCCAGATAAAACATCTCTTCGGCCTTGTCGTGCTGATCGATTTCCGTATAGGTGATAATCCGGTTGCAGAAGCAGGGTTCGAACGAAGGGTCGATCTGCTGAATACGCTCGAAGGTGGCCAGCGCCAGGTCATACTGCCCGTTACGCGTGTAATCTACAGCGAGCGAGTTCATGATTTCCGGATCATCCGGACTGATTTCCAGGGCTCGTTCGTAGGTATGGGCGGCCTCTTCAAATCGTTCCATGGCGTCCAGGGTCAGGCCTTTATTAAAATGCCAGGCGGCATTGTTGGGATTAAGATCGATGGCTTCCTGGATCTGAGTCAGGGCCATATCCATGTCGCCATTTTCATAGAGCTCGAAGGCCATCCCGGCAGCCTGGTCGGCCTGATCCCATGCGCTGTATTCCATCGCATCAAACATGCGGTTCCTTTTTGTAAGTCGTTATTATCAAAGGCCTAATCGAACAAAGCGTCGGTGCGGCGCACGATCCGGCCATGGTTGCTTTTTGCCGCCGCTTGTATCGGCATCCCGCAGGGGGTGCTTGGGGAGTTTTCCCTGGGATCAGGGCAATTGTTGCGGGAAACGGTTTTTTGCTGGAAATGGGCGGTCTAAGCCCTTATAATCGCATAAGTTAAGAGGCAAGAGAATTACGTTTCGCCGAGGCGTTATCGAGAGAGAATGGGGATATCCCGTTCAGTTCCGATAACCGAGCCGTACATCCGGCAGGACGGGAAAGAAAGCGAAGGCTTTTGGAGCAAACGCGATGATCAGGGAAATCAAGGGACAATTGACCGCCGGCAAGGCCCGCTATGGCATTGTAATCAGTCGGTTTAACGAGTTCATCACCAGCAAGCTGCTGGGCGGGACGATTGACTGCCTCCAGCGGCACGGAGCGGCCGATGAGCAGATCACCGTCGTCTGGGTGCCCGGTTCGATTGAGATTACGGTAGCCGCCAAAAAACTGGCCCAGAGCGGAACCTATCAGGCGGTAATCTGTCTGGGTGCGGTCATCCGCGGACAGACGGGGCATTACGATGCCGTATGCCAGCAGGTCTCTCGCGGCGTCGGACAGATCAATTATGAAACCGGCGTGCCGACCATTTTTGGCGTGCTGACATGCGATACGATTGAGCAGGCGGTGGAACGGGCCGGGACCAAGCTGGGCAACGCCGGTGCCAATGCGGCCATCTCTGCGATGGAGATGGTCAGTTTGATGGAACAACTGTAACCGGGAAAGGATGATGCGAAGGATCGTTTTTCTGTGTCTGTTGCTCATCGTTTCGATGGTCGGATATGGGGCGGCCTCGGAAAAGAAATCTTCCGAACGGGTGCTTCTTTTTTCCTATTTTACAGGAAATGGCGAGGATGGACTGCATCTGGCTTACAGTGAGGACGGTTTGACATTTCGTGCCCTTAAAGAGGGAAAGAGTTTTTTGACACCTGCGGCAGGCGGCGATAAATTGATGCGTGATCCGTGTATCTGCACCGGACCGGACGGCTTGTTCCATATGGTCTGGACGGTAAGCTGGAAGGAAAAGGGGATCGGTTATGCCTGGAGCAGCGATCTGATCGAGTGGTCACCGCAGAAAACCATACCGGTAATGGAACATGAGCCCGAAGCGCGGAACTGCTGGGCGCCGGAGGTGTTTTATGATAAGGCGGGCGGGCAGTACCTGATCTTCTGGGCTACGACGATTCCCGGCCGGTTTCCCCAGACGGAAAAGACCGGCGATGAAGGGCTCAATCACCGGATTTATTATACAACAACGCGGGATTTTCAATCCTTTAGTCCCACGCGGCTGTTTTATGATCACGGATTTAACGTGATCGATTCTACGATTGTCGCCGATGGCGACCGCTACATCATGTTTCTCAAGGATGAGACGCGGTATCCCCCGCAAAAGAATATTCGCCTCTCCTTTGCCGAACGGGCCGCAGGTCCCTACGGTCCGCCGTCGGCGCCCATTACCGGACCCTACTGGGCCGAAGGCCCTACCGCAATCCAGCGGGGCCGGACATGGCATGTGTACTTCGACAAGTATCGGGATCATCGGTATGGTTTGGTGACCGGTACGGATCTAAAGCGATGGACCGACCGCAGTGAGGAGTTGTCCATGCCGCCGGGGATTCGTCATGGCACGGTCTTTGAAGTAACCAGACAAGTGCTGGACAAGCTGCAAAAGGTCTCTGTGGATGGACCGAAAAAAGAGTCGTAAGGAAACGAGTGGACAAGCGAACCAGGGCCAGAGAGCTAGCCATGCAGGCGTTGTACCAGTTGGACGTTCAGGGAGACGACTATCTGGACCAGTTGACATTTTTTTTTCGCGAATCGGAAGAAGACGGGCTGGCGATTCAACTGGCCCAGGAATGGACGCGCGGCGCATGGAACCATTTGGTCGATTGCGATAAACTGATCGCCGAGGCGGCCATCAAATGGGAGTTGTCTCGTCTAAGCGGCGTGGATCGCAGTATTCTTCGTTTGGCCGTATACCAGTTTTGTTATTGTTCGGACATCCCGGGCAAAGTCGTGATCAATGAGGCGATCGAAATTGCCAAAAAATACAGCGGGCAGCAGTCGCCTCGGTTTGTTAATGGAGTATTGGATGCGGTCCTTCGCCGGCTCAAGGCGGATGGGCGGCGGTAAGTACATCGGAGGTAGATGTTGAGAACCATAGCTGTGCTCAACCAGAAAGGCGGGGTGGGAAAAACGACAACGGTGGCCAATGTCGCATCGGCCCTGGCCATGAACGGCCAAAAGGTGCTGGTGGCCGACCTGGATCCGCAGGCGCATCTGACGATTCATCTGGGAGGCGATAAAGAGCACCATCGGCGCGGCGCGTATGAGGTGCTCACGCGGGGGGCAAAATTGGAGGACGCCATCGACGAAATTCGCGCCAATCTCTGGTTGCTGGGGGCCAATATCGATCTGGTCGGGGCCGAGAGCGAGCTGGTCAGCGTCGTCGGACGCGAGATTGTGCTTCGTGAGGCACTGGATCCGGTCATGGACCGGTTCGACTACCTGTTGATCGATTGTCCCCCCTCGCTGGGGTTGTTGACCCTGAATGCGCTGACGGCGGTGACAGAGGTATTTATTCCGCTGCTGCCGCATTTCCTGGCCTTGCAGGGGCTGGGCAAGCTTCTGGAGACGGTGACTCTGGTCAACCGACGGATCAATCCAAAGCTGCGGATCACGGCGATTTTGTTGTGCATGTTCGACAAGCGCACCACGTTATCGGGAGAGGTGAAGGCGGATATCGAGAAGTTTCTGGATAGCGCGCGTGACAGCCAGAATCCATGGGCCGGGGCCAGGGTCATCCCCGTGCATGTGCGCCGCAATATCAAACTGGCCGAAGCCCCCAGTTATGGTAAGACGATTTTCGAATACGAACCGGACTGCCATGGAGCCAGGGATTATCTGAACATCGCCCGCTATATTCATACCCAGATGGGCCACGAAGGGATCTGGACACTGGATAACAAACAAAGCGCTGCCACTGCGATGCCCGCCGCATATCGGGAGACGGAGGCGGAATCATCCGATCAGGAAGAGGAGTCCGAGGCGATAGCTTCCAATCGACAAACGCAGGAACCGGCGATCGAAACCGCGGGGCAAGGCGAATCCGATTCGACGAGGATCTGTCCGGGGAAAAAAACGTATACGGAGATTCACGCATTGCCTATAAACATGGAAAACGCCAAGCCGGCCGGGGCAACCGAAGGAACGCAGCAGTCCTCTGAAGCCCCGATGCAAACAGAGCCGGCTGCGACAAGTGTTTGTGAAACAACCGATAGGCAAACGGATCAGGAGGAAAAGAAAATTGACGCCTCCGAGCCTGCGGGGGAAAAACCATCGTCGAAAGAATCGGTCAAGCCTCCGATAACCATTCTGGAAATCGCCCCGGCGGTTCCCTGCCTGCCTAAACCTCAGGAAACGAAGGCATAAAAAAAGGTTGCTTCGTGGATGATGAGAAGCAACCTGTATGGAAACGACCAGCGTCGTAAACGTTCAACGCGCGTATTGTACGCCTGCATGAAATTTTTTGTCAACAGAAAATTTTATTTCGAAAGAATTTTTTTCCGTTTCGTTGCACTGCCATTTATGTCAGAGATGTTGGATCCTCCAGTTGGTCGATCACACAACGTAAGAATTGCGCCGCATACACTTCATTGATGTAACGACCGTTAACGGCCAGGCCGATGCACATTTTTTTCCGCACGACAAATCCGTTTGCTTCGGGCCTGATCGTGTCATGCAGATTCCCCAGAGATACAATCGCCGCAGCGCAAGGCGGGGCGATAGCAAAAAAAGACATCACCCCATACATTCCCAGTCCGCTCAAAACCACATTCTCTCCATAGAGGTCATCAGGCATAAGCCTGTTGGAGCGGGCCTTTTTCAAGAGGGCGTTGCTTTCGGCGGCGATTTGCAAAAGGCTTTTTCTCCGGACATCCTTGATCACAGGCACCACCAGGCCCTGCGGCGCGGAAACGGCAAAACCGACGCCGATCTGCGGGCTGATATCAATGAACTGGCCCGTTTTGTCCGGCTTGCCGGCCAGTAAGGGATATTGAGGAATCGCTCGCGCCAGGGCGCATAAGAAAAAATCATTGGTGGTCACACGAACGCCGATCTCCTTGGAAAAGGGCTTGCGCATGGCGGTCAGTTCAGTCAGGTCGGCGGCCGATTCGATGTAAAAAGCAGGATTGTTCTGCTTTGACTGGAGCATCAAATGGCCGATCAGCCGCTGTATCCGCGTCAACTCTATTCGATTGTTCGGGGTATCCGTCATCCGTGGAAGGAGTATTTTCTGTTATTATTCCGGGATTCGGAGGGGCATTCTAGCAGTGTTTACCATAGATGCAAGGGCCTTGTTCGAACTATGCCATCCGTAAGGAAAAAGCGTTTTTTCATGGTTTCCAGGATTTGGTGCCTCGTCGCAAGGCAGACCAGGATTCGGTTTTCAGAGGAGCGCCATGACGCTGGCCACTGTTTCTTCGGGTTTAATCTTGTACCAAGCGCCAAGAATTCGCCCTTTTTCATCAATCAGAAACGAGGAGCGAACGATCCCCATTACTTTTTTCCCATACATGCTTTTTTCGCCCCAGGCCCCGTACTTTTCGGCGATTTGATGGTCCGGATCACTGAGCAGCCGAAATCCAAGGGTATATTTCTCGTCAAACGTTTTAAGACGGTCGGGCTTGTCCGGGCTGATCCCCAAAGCAACAACTCCGGCCTTTGTCAATTCTTCTGCGGCATCCCGCACACAGCAGGATTGGGTGGTGCATCCCGGCGTCATCGCTTTCGGATAAAAATACAACAATATTTTTTGGCCGGAATAATCATGGAAAGAGATTTTTTCCCCATCCTGGTCTGTCAGGGCAAAAGAGGGCGCTTTGTCCCCGGATTTCAGCTTGTTCATACGTCGTTCCTTATCGCTGCCCATAATAGGCGTTTTTGCCATGCTTTCGTAAATAATGCTTGTCCAGCAGGGCCTGAGAAATGGGCTCTTGTTCGGGATGGACTTGAAGCGTTCCCAAAGCCATCCGCGCCACTTCCTCCAAAACCACCATGGCCTCAACGGCCTTGGCCGCCGTGGGGCCCCAGGTGAACGGGCCATGTCCGGCGACCAGCACGGCGGGCATCTGCTCCGGATCGATATGCCCTTCTACAAATCGTCGCACGATTACCTTGCCCGTATTCCGCTCGTACTCGGATTGGATTTCTTCGGTCCGCATCGGATCGGTCACCGGAATGGGGCCGTAATAGAAATCGGCGTGCGTGGTGCCAAAGCAGGGGATCTCCCTGCAGGCCTGGGCCCACATGACCGCATGGATCGAATGGGTATGACAGACGGCGCCAATCGTCTTGAAATTTCGATACAGCTCGAGATGGGTTTGTGTATCGGAAGAGGGATTCAAATTTCCCTCAAACACATGGCCGTCGATATCGAGAAGAACCATTTTATCGGGATGCAGTTCTTCATACGCCACGCCGCTGGGCTTGATGGCGATCACGCCCGCCTCTCGATCAAAGGCGCTGACATTGCCCCAACTGTAGATAACCAGTTTTCGCAAATCCAGTTCCATATTGGCCTGGTACACGCGCTCTCTGAGTTCAGGATGTTTCATCCATTGGCTCTTTCCTTGATGGCCAGCAGGTCTTTCATCACATGGGATACGACTTCGGTATGTCCTGCGATGCCGAATGCGTCATGCAGTTGTTTATAGAGTTTATACAGATCGGCGTAGACCTTCTGGTTGGCCGGGATCGGCTTGAATGATACCGGCTTGATCCCGCACATGGCGTTCTGCGCCTCGGCAAAATTGTCATGGCCTCCCGCCTTTTTTCCGGCAACCACCGCTCCGCAGATGGCCGCCCCCAGGGCGCACGTCTGGGCCGAGCGGGACACCTTCATCTCGCGCCCGGTCACATCGGCGTAAATCTGCATCAACATCGCGTTCTTTTCGCTGATGCCGCCGCAGTTGACCACTTCATCGATTCGGACCCCATATTCCTGGAAGCGATTTATGATGGTAAGAGCTCCGAAGGCGGTCGCCTCCACCAGGGCCCGATAGATCTCCTCCGGACGCGTATGCAGCGTCTGCCCGAGGAGCAGACCCGTGAGCCGCTGATCCACCAGAATCGTCCGGTTTCCGTTGTTCCAGTCCAGGGCCAGCAGGCCCGATTGGCCCGGCTTGAGCTTTTCCGCTTTTTGCGTCAGCGACTGATGCGATCCGGCTTCTTTGCCCCCCGGCTGAATATAATTGACGAACCAGTTAAAGATATCGCCGACGGCCGACTGTCCTGCTTCCAGGCCGTAAAAGCCCGGCAGGATGGAACTATCCACGATTCCGCAGATTCCCGGGATGTCGGGCAGCTTGGCGCTGGTCGGCGCGACGACCATGTCGCAGGTACTGGTGCCGATGATCTTGACCAGGACCCCTTCCTTAATCCCGGATCCGACCGCCCCCAGGTGTGCATCGAAGGCTCCCATAGCCACGGGGATGCCTGCCGTCAGGCCCAATTTCTTGGCCCATTCTGCTGTCAAATTACCCGCTGCTTTATCGACCGCCAGTGTTGTGTCGCCAAGGCTTTTACGCAGAGCGCCCAGCTTAGGATCCAGCCTGGCAAGGAACTCGGCATCCGGATACCCTCCCCATTCCTCGTTAAACATGGCCTTATGCCCGGCGGCACAGCGGTCCCGCTTCAGATCTTTGGGCTTGTCCGTGCCGGTCAGGACCGCCGGTATCCAGTCGCTGTGCTCGACCCATGTATAGGCGGCATCGAACACGTTCGGATCAGTCTTGAGACAATGCCAGATCTTGCTGAAAAACCATTCCGAAGAATACGTCCCGCCGCACTTGGCCAAATATTGCGGACGGTCTTTGGCGGCCTGTTTGGTGATTGTCGCGGCTTCCTCATAACCTGTATGGTCCTTCCACAGCCACGCCATCGCGTTCGGATTGTCTTTGAATTCATCCAGCAATCCCAGCGGAATGCCGTTTTTATCCACCGGCAGGGGGGTTGAGCCCGTGGTATCCACCCCGATGCCTGCGATCTTAGCCGGATCGAATCCTTTGACGCTCTTCGCCTGATCGACAGCCTGCTTGACGGTGATTTCGATCCCCTTGAGGTAGTCGGCCGGATTCTGCCGGGCCAGGTTATGATCGGCCGGATCGAGAATGATCCCCGCCTCGCCTGTCTCATAGTCATACACCGCAGTGCCCAGTTCCTGGCCGGTCGCCGTATCGACGATGAGGCACCGTACCGAATTGGTACCGTAATCAAGTCCGATGGTATAGGCCATGTTCGTCCTCTCCTGCAATTAGGCTTCATTCCTGTTCTTTTGAATCATGGATTTCGTAGGAAGACGAATCCAGTCATCGTTATACCAAAGAAGTATAAGGAAAGAATCGCCGCGTGAAAACGCCAATATCCGAAGAAAAATCGCCAATCTGCGAACCTGCCGGAGGCCTTACCTGGCCCGATCGCCTGTTTTTCAATCAAGGCCGAACGCATCCAGCCACTGATCGGTCTCCATTTCGGTAATTCCCTGGCGTTTTTCTTTTGGCTCATATACCACCTGCTGTTGGGCCAGACGGCGCTGCATCTCGATCCAGAACACCTCGCACAGCATGGCTGTCGCCTTTTTCTTTGAAGCCGCCTGACGAACTCGTCGGTCGGTGCTGACGACCACCAGTCGACGGGGCGCCGTATTGTCCTGGATCTTTTGCTCGATCAGTTCGTCGGCTTCCCGATCCTGCCCGGAAAAATACACCTCCAGTCCGGCCAGGCCGGCCATCCCGGTCTTGTCCGGCGGACCGAGCCCATCGAAAAAGACATGTCCATGATCCCGGACGCGGGTAAGATACTGGGACAGAAAACGGCACAGTCCCGTCTCATCGAGCTGTTCAAATTCCTCATCGGTTTTCTGGATGGTTCGCAACAGGTTGTATCCGTCGATGATCAGCGGCATGGGAATCGTCAGCGATTGGTCTGGGCGGAGTAACGAAGCTCGCCGCCGAGAATGGTATGTTCCACTTTGCTTTTGGCCAGCCAGCCGTTGTAGGGACAATTGCGGCTCTTGGACAGGAATTTGTCCGCGTCAATAACATACTCGATGTCCGGATTGAGGATGGCAATGTCCGCCCGGTCGCCTTCGGCGATAGAGCCCTTGTCGATGCGGATCACCCCTGCGGGCCGGTGCGTCAGCATGGCGATCAATTCCGACCAGCCGATGATACCCGGCTCCACCAGGGCCTTAACATACAATCCCAGGGCGCATTCCAGGCTGGCGATTCCGAACGGCGCCGTCAGAAATTCCAGTTCTTTTTCGCTCTTGAGATGCGGGGCATGATCGGTCGCCAGGGCGTCGACCATACCCTCCTGGATGGCTTCCTTCAACGCTTCGATGTCCTTATTGTTTCGAAGAGGGGGATTGACCTTGAAGTTTGTGTCATAGTCCACCACCGCATTGTCGGTCAGCAGCAGATGGTGCGGAGTCACCTCGCAGGTCACGGGAAGCCCCTCTGCTTTGGCCTGTCGAACGATCTCCACCGAACCCATCGTGGAAATATGTTGAGCGTGATAGCGAGTTCCTGTCTTTTTGACAAGCTGCACATCCCGCCAGAGCATCAGTTCCTCGGCGAGGGGATCGATTCCCGGCAGCCCCAGCGTCGTCGCGTTGTATCCGGCGTTCATCACGCCATTTTTGGCCAAAGAGTCGTCCTGGGCATGCTGGGCGACAAGCGTATCCAGCATCTTGGCGTATTTAAGGGCCCGCAGCATGACAGCGGTATCCTGCACGCCGGCCCCGTCATCCGTAAATCCCACCGCTCCGGCCTGGGCCATCAGTCCCATCTCGGCCAGATCCTTGCCTTCGCGATTCTGAGTGATCGCTCCCATGACATAAATGAAGGTTTTTCTGGCCTGCCGCCCCATGCGATGGACGTATTCCACCCGCGTCGCCTCGTCGATGGCCGGTTTGGTATTCGGCATGCAGACAACCGAGGTAAAACCGCCGGCCAGAGCGGCCGCCGAGCCGCTGGCGATAGTCTCTTCTTCCTCATCGCCGGGCTCTCGAAAGTGAACATGCAGGTCGATCAGACCGGGGACTACCAGCTTGTCTGTGGCGTCAATCACGATCCGGGCCGGGGCGGAGATCGACGAGCCGATCCGGGCCACCTGTCCGCCGGCCACCAGAACATCCGCCCGGATGTCCACACCGTTGGCCGGATCGATCACCCGGCCCCCGCGGATCAAGATATCTGCTGTTTCGGCCATGCTATTGTAGGTCCTGGAACAATTGCCTTGGTAAGTCTCTGTTTTTTTATCGGCATATCAATAAAACGCATAGACGACAGAAAAGCAAGTGAAATCCCTGCGGCTCTTCCCGTCGGGCAGGGATACAACAATCCTCCGGATTGTACCGGAGGAATGGAAAAAAGTCTTTGAACAAAGGGACGTGCGGCCGGCAAGGAGAAAGTTGAAACAAATCAAGAGGCTTGACATATCGTTTGTTTCCGGGCAGGATAGTGTTATTCGAATGTTTTTGTCGTGCTTCAATGAAGGTTCGGGTTGGGAACGCGAGTTGAGCCATGGCTTGCAGATCGGGACGGAAGAGAGGAAGGAAATCCGCCGTTTCTGAGCATAGGGGAAGGCGTTTTTCCAAAGACAATCCAGTCAAGGACAGGCTTTGCGCTGGAAGCCTGTCTCGTCCACGGCTATGGCTGTATCGTCTGTTTGCCGCGACCCTGTTGCCTCTGATCCTTGTCGTGATACTGATTGGCGGTGGGGAACTGGTGTTGCGCAGCGCTGGATATGGCTTTGATCCTTCCCCTGCGATCCGGTATACAATCGGCTCAGAAACCTATGTTGTCGACAATCTGTTCTTCTCGCATCGTTTCTTTCCGCCCCAGATGGCTCGCGAATTTAATACGTTTCGTTTTTCCGAAATGAAAAGGCCGCAGACCTGCCGCATCTTCGTTCTGGGAGAGTCGGCGGCCCAGGGCATTCCGGACGGGGCGTATGCCTTTTCAAGGATGCTGGAGGTCATGCTTCAGGAGGCGTACCCCGAGATTTCGTTTGAGGTCGTTAACGCCAGTATGACCGCAATCAATTCCCATGTTGTTCTGCCGATCGCAAGGAGTCTGGCCCGCTACCAGCCGGACATTTTTATCCTGTATCTTGGCAATAATGAAGTAGTAGGGCCCTATGGCGCCGGCACTGCGTTCGCTCCGCTTCAAAAGAACTTACGGCTTCTTCGTGCCGGGATAGGGCTTCGTACCCTGCGTCTGGGGCAATGGCTGGCCGAACGAGGATCGCGGGATGCCCAGGATATCCTTCGCGGCTGGGGGGGCATGCAGATGTACCTCGATCATCAGGTCCGTGCAACCGATCCGGCCTTGCAGACGGTCTACCGGCATTATGAACGAAATCTTCGGGATATCTGTCGAACCGGGCTCGATGCCGGAGCGGCGGTCGTGCTGTGTACGATAGGCGCGAATCTGAAGGATTGCGCGCCCTTCGCCTCGCAGCACCGGTCCGATCTTTTGGAGGGCCAACGGAATCCATGGGAAACCGTCTATCGAAACGCGATGGAAGCCGAGGAACAGGGTAACTTTGAAACCGCGGCGCAAACCTATGAACAGGCCCGGCAGATCGATGACCAGTATGCCGATCTGCATTTCCGGATGGCTTGCTGTCTGGAGCAAATGGGGCGTTTCGCCGAGGCGCGCGAGTCGTATCGGGCGGCCTTACAGAATGATACGATCCGTTTTCGCGCCGACGAGACGATCAATGCGACGATCCGACAAGTCGCTCGGCAATTGCAGCCGTATCCGATACTGCTGGCTGACGTCGATCGGATGTTAACGGAACGCAGCGAAAACAACCTTCCCGGCGAGAAATGGTTTTATGAGCATGTGCATCTTACTTTCGAGGGGAATTATCAGGTTGCCGGATTGCTGTTTACGCAATTGCAGACGATCCTGTCGCAACGACTGAGTTTGACAGCGCAGGCAAGGGAAATGCCGGATAGGGATTTTTGCGCAGCGCGACTGGCGTATACGGACCTGGATCAATATCGAATCTGGAAGGACATACTGAATAACTATATCCAGAAACCTCCGTTCACCAACCAGATTAACAACACAGCGCAACAGGCCCGGTTGCAGGAGCGGATCGATCAACTCAGGGCGTTCGGGGCCGAGCCGTATCCGACACTGGCTGTGGCGGCCTATCGACAAGCCCTGTCGGACTGTCCCGACGACTGGTATTTGCACTGGAAGCTTGGGATTCTTCTCACCGAGGAATTGCAGGATTACCCTGCGGCCTTACAGGAATATGCCCGTGTTCAGGAATTGATGCCTCATTTCCATAGGGGGTACCTGGCGATGGGGCAAACTCTGTTATCCGACAATCGGCCGCAGGAGGCTATCCGGCACCTGGTAAAGGCCGTTCAAATGCGACCGGCCCGGCCGGAAGCCCATTTTCATCTGGGGCAGGCATATCACAAACTGAAAAGGCTGGATGAGGCGGCATCCGAGTATTTTACCGCCCTTCGCTGTCAAACGGATTATATGCCTGTTTACAATCCACTGGGAGAAGTGTTGTATGCCCGTAAGCGGTACGATGAGGCGATTGCCGTATGTCGGCAGGGTCTTGGTTTTCAGCCGAACGATGCGATCCTGCATTGTAATCTGGGTTTACTGCTGGCTACGACAGGCCACCTGGAGGAGGCGCGTAAAGAATTCGAACGAGCCCTGCAACTGGATCCCCAGTCGGAACGGATCCGCTCTATTGTTGGGCGGTTTATCAAGCCGAGCCGCTAGCGTTCTCGCCGTCGACCGATTACGGAAAATCCTCGCTGACATCTTCAATAATCACATTTTCCGCGGGTTCGGCAGTGTGGGGGATGACGAAAATTGACCGTCCGCCCGGTCGGCTGCGTCCAACACGAACATGGGAGCCCTTGATTTCCCGCCGGATCACATCCGCACGTTGCTTGGTAGTTCGGGCGGTCTGCTCCAGTTCGGCCCATTCCAGGGCCAGGGTTTGCAGCCGTGTGCCCTGGATGGATTGTTGAAACTCCTCGATTCGCGTGCGGCTGCTGGAATCGAATCCTGCCTGTCTGTTATCGCCCAGCGCCCGCAAGACATGTTTACACAACCGCCCCACTATCCCGTCGGGACAATCGCAATTGCAGCGAACCTGCGAATCCTCTACTTCCAGCGATACGCAATAGGGCTCGCGGCCGCTGTCGCTGCTCATCAGTATCCTTACTTCCACGTGTTTCTCCCTTTTTGAAACACACCTCCTCAAGGTAGTAATAGCCTATCTGAGAGGCGCTGTTCCTGCAAACCATAATTTTTAAAAAAACAGGAAAAACAACTTACTTTCGTATTCGGGGCTTGCATCCATCCGCAATCCCCTTAAGGCAAGGTTGTTCGTTTTCTATAATGCATTTGCAGTATCTACGGGATTGACGAAATATGTTCGATCTGCCATAGTGGAATTCCGACAGAAAGAGAATAAATTGTGCCCTTTCGGGGGTCGGAATACGGAACAGGGGACTGGTATAATGAAAAAGAGCACTCTATTCGCGGCTGTTATATTCTTATCTTCGGTGGGATTTGGCGCCAATTGGCCTCATTGGCGGGGGCCGCACTACAACGGATCGACCGACGAGACCAATCTGCCTTCGGTATGGAGTCAGACCGACAATATCGCCTGGAAAGCGGGTCTGCCGGGGCCTTCGGCGGCCACGCCGATCGTTTGGGAAGACTATGTCTTTATTTCCAGCGCGGATTCCGGTAAAGAGACATTACTGGCGATGTGCTTTGATCGTCGGGACGGTAAGCCAATCTGGCAGGAGGAGGTGGCAGGGGGGATTCGCCGGGACCGTCGGAGCAATTTTGCCGCGCCTTCCCCGACAACGGACGGCAAGGTCGTCATCTTTTTCTATAGCAGCGGCCAGCTTCTGGGATTTACCCCACAGGGGCAGCGTTTGTGGGCTCGAAATATCCAGGAGGATTTCGGCGAATTCGCTTTTCTCTGGACATTCAGCAGCAGTCCGCTGCTCTACGACGGCAAATTGTATTTACAGATTCTCCAGCGGGATGTCCCGGTACAGGGTAGGGGCGCCTCCGGACAGCCGATCCAGTCCTATCTTCTGGCGATGGATCCGATGAGCGGAAAGACCCTCTGGCGGTTGTTTCGTGAGAGCCCGGCCGTCGCCGAGTCCCGCGAGGCCTTCAGTTCGCCGATCCCCGCGATTCTTACGGGAGCGCCGCAACTGGTTCTGGCCGGCGGCGATGTCCTGACCGGTCACGATCCCGCGACAGGTGAAGAATTATGGAGGTGGGGCACATGGAATCCCAACCGCATTCCGCACTGGAGGCTGGTTCCCTCGCCCGTGATCGGGAATGGCCTTGTCCTGGCTTGCGGCCCCAAGAATGCCCCGATTTTTGCGATCGAGCCCAAAGGCAGGGGAACCCTGAACGACAGCGCCGTAAAATGGTCGAGCGGCGATGTGCGGGACATGACCAGCGATGTGCCGACACCGGCGTTTTACGACGGCGATTTTTTCGTGCTCAGCGACCTGCGGCGCGTCCTGATGCGGGTGGATGGCGCGACCGGCAAGGTCAAATGGAGCATCGAGACGCCCGATCGGGCCAAATACGAGGCTTCTCCGCTGGCCGCCGACGGCAAAATCTATATCATCAATCACGAAGGAGATGCGGCAGTTGTTGATGTCGCCGACGGCAAGATCCTTCACAAGACATCCATGGACGATCCAACCGGCGGCAACGTGGTCCGCGCCTCCATTAGCGCCGCACAGGGCCGGTTGTTTATCCGTACCACAACAGCGCTGTTCTGTGTCGGAACCAAATAAAGGATGGCAATCCGAGATATCCTGGTCCTGAACAATCGGGGAATTTCAGTCGCCATAGGATTTCAGATAATTCGTAAATCTTCTATTTTTCCTGTGACCGGCAGGCCTTTGCGCACACATACTTGCCAAAGAGAAGTATCAGGGATGTTAGTCAGAGGAAAGAACAATGGAAACGCGAAACATAAAAACCGAACAATTCAGCGAAGATCTGTATTTTATGCTGATGACCTCCTCCCTGCGGGATCGAATCCGCTCCCTGGGGGCCCGTCACGGTCTTGCCAATAAGAGCCTTCGACATGCCATTTTGTCCGCCGGAGAACAAGTGACCCGGCGCATCGAGCTTTCCGTGAATCCTGTTATCTGTCATTCCTGTGCGCAAGCGGGGTAGTACGGAGAACGAAGTCACTTCGAGACATGTTTCCATAAAGGCCTCTTGCTTGTGTTTCCTAAGGACTGGAGGCTTTTTCTTTTTTACAGTTTTCTTTTTTCCTCTTTGGATCGCATCGTGGGCACGACAGCGACATTCCGATCTCGACTTCTTCCGGAGTTATCGTTTTTCCGCATCTTGGGCATTGTGCAATACTTCGATTCATGGCAACACCTTCTCTCTTTCTTTATGTCTCCCCCCTGTGCAGGTGGAAAGCCAGCCTTTGCTTTCCTTTTGCCCCCTCTTAATGGATATATACGTTCTCTATGGCAAACGGATCGCCTATGAAAGCTATTCTTACAGAAATGGGGGAAGGGAATCAGGCGGTTTTAGCATTTAATTTTGATCTATGTATATCTAAATTAGAGGGATAGTTCAGGCCTTCCACCGCTGCTCTTCGATGGCGGCCTGGTGGACCAGGAACAGAACGGCCATGCGGACGGCCAGGCCGTTGGCCACCTGCTGCAGGATGACGCTGTTGGGCCCGTCGGCCACCTCGGATTCGATCTCCAGTCCGCGGTTGATCGGCCCCGGATGCATCACGGTGATATTCTCCTTGGCCCGCTTCATTCGATCGACGGTCAGGCCGAAGAAATGCGAATATTCCCGCACCGACGGGAAGGGATTTCCGCCGAGCCGTTCAAACTGGATCCGCAGCATATTGATCACATCCAGCTCTTCGATGACATCGTCCAGGCTGTAGCTGACTCGGACGGGAAGCTGCTCGACCTTGCCGGGCATCAGGGTCGGAGGACCGATCAGGATCACCTCGGCGCCGAGCTTGGTCAGGGCCCACACGTTGCTGCGGGCCACCCGGGAATGAGCGATGTCGCCCACGATGCCGACCTTGAGCCCTTCCATGCTCCCCCGCACCTGACGAATCGTATAGGCATCCAGCAGCGCCTGGGTAGGGTGTTCGTTGAATCCATCGCCGGCGTTGACCACGCAGGCGTTGATCGTGCGGCTCAGCAGCTTGGCCGCGCCGCCGGCGTTGTGCCGAATCACCACGATATCGATGCCCATGGCCTCCAGGTTTCGGGCGGTGTCGATCAGGGTTTCGCCCTTGCTGACGGAGCTGGCTTTCTTGGTGAATTCGATCACGTCGGCGCTGAGGAGATTGGCCGCCAGCGTGAAGCTGTTGCGG
>JAFGGE010000214.1 GCA_016930745.1 Sedimentisphaerales bacterium | reverse complement strand
CAGCGGACGATTATGAACAACGAGTATCAGCAGATGATCCTGGAAATCGACCGAATCGCCGGCGATACCAAGTTCAACAGCATTCATTTGCTGGACTCGGCCAATAGTTCCAATGCCGCCGTCGTTCACTTTGGTGTCGGGTCGAGCATTACGGTCAGCTCCGTGAACGTGACCACATCGGCGATGGGGATTGCTTCGACGAGCCTGACTTCGACGTCAACCGCCCAAAGCGCCCTGGCCCTGATGGAAACGGCCATTCAGCGCAAGGACAGTGCACGAGCCAGCTTTGGTTATATGATGAACCGTCTGGAAGCCACGCACGAGGTGCTGAACATCCAGTCGGAGAACATGATGGCGTCCGAGTCCCGTATTTCGGATGTGGACGTGGCCACGGAAATGGCCAACCTGACGCGGAATCAGGTGCTCAGCCAGGCGGGTGTCGCCATGTTGAGCCAGGCCAATGCGATGCCGCAGATGGCCCTGCGACTGCTGGGATAAGAGTGATGCCGTAACAGGCTGACTTTGAATTACGATCGGAAAGGGACCGGGCCATGAGTCCGGTCCCGATTCCGATTCCTCGGTAGAGAATTCGCTTTGGCCAAATCCAATCCATGCGATCGGATACGCAGTAACCTGAGAATGTGCGGAGCGGCGCAATGAACGGAGTCGATATCTATCAGCAAACCACGATCAGTACCCAGAACAAGGGCCGGCTGATCGTCATGCTTTACGACGGAGCGATCCGATTCCTGCGGCAGGCCATTCGCGATATGGAAGCGAATGACTACGCCGCCAAGGGACACAGCATCGCCAAAGCCCAGGATGTCATTCTGGAGCTGAATACGGTGCTGGATATGGAATCGGGAGGAGAGATTGCCCAGAATCTCAGATCCCTGTACAATTTTATGCTGCGGCATCTCAGTCAGGCCAATCTCAAATGTGAACCGCAGATGGTCCGGGAGGTGATCAGCCTTCTGGAGGACCTGAACCAGAGCTGGCGGGCGATTACCGGCTAGCGCGGGCATTCTTACGAATACCGAAATGAGAATCCTTTCCGAATCGAAGGGGCTGTAATCACGGGATTACAGCCTTTTTTCATGCGCTTCGGCGGCTGGCGTTGCGCGTCTCCTTTTCGGCCCGGTCGATTCGAAATCTGCATTTCCATATTAATCATAGAGGATGTTTCGCCGATGAATTTGTCGATCGTCGTTCCATTTCGGAGACGGTCGGACCGTGGGTGTGCGGCAGGAATCTGTGTAGGGATATCTGATGACGGTGCAAGATGAATAAGACCGAGAAATTCTCAGAGTTGATTCAACAGGCGGCCTCTTCGATTACGCTGGCCAGCAACTCCGACTTGACGGAGATGGAGCATCTGGAGAAGCAGTTGGATCAGATCGCCGAATGCGTGCAGGACATGGCGGATCTGCCGTCGAACATCAAAGACCAGACCTGCGACGCGGCCAGTTCGGCGGGACATATGGCCCATGCTCTTTTGGCCCATGAACAGGACAATACCGAAGAAACGCTGAAACTTATTTCGGATGTGATTGTCTCCTTGCAGGAGCTGAATCGCCAGATCGATAAAGGCATGGATCCCGGACAGATGGCCGTCCGCTTTCCCGGCCTGCCCGGAGATAAGCCGACAGAAGAATCGCAGGCGGCGGCGGAAACGGATTCGCCCGCACCGTCCGCCGAGCCCCGGACGCCGCCGGCGCCATCCGAAGAAAAAGCAGCCCCAGGCGGTGCTCCGTCGCTTTCCGGCGAAGGCAGGGTGATCGACGGCGATGATGTGGAGATGGTCCGGGATTTTATCGCGGAATCGGCCGAACACATCGAATCGGTCGAGGCCGGCCTGCTGGATCTGGAAAATGACCCGACCAATGCGGAAGCGATCAATCTGGTATTTCGCGGTTTTCATACGATCAAGGGCATGTCCGGATTTCTGAATCTCAACGAGATCCAGCAGCTGGCGCATGCCTCCGAAAACCTTCTCGATCTGGGGCGCAAGGGCAAGCTGGAACTGACCGGCGGCAACATGGATGTCGTCTTTGAGTCCGTCGACATTCTCAAGACAATGATGGAGGAATTGAAAAAGGCCGTCGATGACGGGGCCCCCATTCCGTCGTGCGAGAAGCTGGCCGCCATTCTGGAAAAGCTCAAGGCTTGTGCCGAAGGCAGGACGTTGAATCAGGCCGCCGTGAAAGCCAAACCGGAAACGGCCTCGATGCCGCGGCAAAAACGAGAGGATGAATCGGAACAGGAGATGTCGGAATCGACTCCTGAGGTGTCGGATAAGGTGGCCCCAACGTCTCCGATGCAAACGGGACTGAAATCTTCGTCGGACCTCGCCAAGCAGAAAAAAACGGTCGCCGACGAAAAAATCAAGGTCAGCACCTCTCGTCTGGACAATCTGGTCAACATGGTCGGCGAGCTGGTGATCGCCCAGTCCATGGTTCTTCAGGAAGCCGGGGGCGTGGTCAACCAGGATCATGATCTGCTGCGCACCGTAAGCCATCAGTGCAAGATTGTGCGGGAACTGCAGGAACTGTCCATGATGATGCGAATGGTTCCCATTCAGGGCGTTTTTCAGAAAATGGCTCGTCTGGTCCGGGACCTGTCGCAAAAATCCGGTAAAAAAGTCGCCTTTATCTCGGAAGGGGAGGAAACCGAACTGGACCGCATTGTTGTGGATCAAATCGGCGATCCTTTGGTGCATATGGTTCGCAACAGCGTGGATCACGGGATCGAAACCGCCGAAGAACGCACCAAGGCAGGCAAGGATCCGACAGGCCATGTTTATTTGCGGGCGTTTCATCAGGCCGGCAGCATCGTCATCGAAATCCAGGACGACGGGCGCGGACTGGACAAGGAAAAGATTCTGAAAAAAGCCGTCGATCAGGGACTGGTTTCGCCCAATCAGGAATGGAGCGATTCGGAGATCTATAAACTGATTTTCCATGCCGGCCTGTCCACCGCCGCCAAGGTCACCGATATCAGCGGGCGGGGTGTGGGCATGGATGTCGTTCGCAAAAACATCGAGGCCCTTCGCGGCAAGGTGGAAATCGACAGCACGCCCGGCCGGGGATCGCTGTTCACGATCCGGCTGCCGCTGACGATGGCGATCATCGAAGGGCAGATCGTCCGGATCGGCTCGTCTCAGTATATCGTTCCCATCGTGGCCATTGAAAGCTGCCTGCGTCCCACGCGGGATCAGATTACGACGGTGCGGGGCCGCAAGGAAATGGTGCTGTTTCAGGGGAATCTGATTTCCATGGTGCGTCTCTATAAGCTTTTCGGCGTCAAGCCGGACAGCGAAGTTCCCTGGGAGTCGTCTCTGGTGGTCGTGGAGGAGGACGGAAAACGAGGGTGTCTGATGGTGGATGAGCTGCTGGGGCAGCATCAGGTAGTGATTAAGAATCTGGGCCAGGGGATCGGACAGATCAGGGGGGTGGCCGGGGGAGCGATCATGGGAGACGGTCGGATCAATCTGATCCTTGATGTTCCCGGATTGCTGGAAATGGCCGCCCGATAAAAAAACAGCGTGGAATTGTGTTCCGGAGCGGATCGATATGCTTGAAAGCGTTTTGGATGATCTGGTTCTGTCCGATGCGGAGTTCCGAAAGATCAGCGATCTGGTCTATCAGCACTGCGGAATCAACCTGCACAACGGAAAGAAAGAGCTGGTTCGCGCGCGTCTGGCCAAACGCCTTCGTACGTTGCATATCCGCTGTTTTGAGGACTATATCGACTATGCCTTACAAGATCCCGGCGAATTCACGAATCTGATCGATTCTCTGAGCACCAACCTGACCAGCTTTTTCCGGGAAGTCCAGCACTTCGATTATCTGAAGGACGTCTTCTATCCGAAGATGCTGGCGAAAAAGAAACAACAATCCCACTTCCGGATTCGTGCGTGGAGCGCCGGTTGCTCTTCGGGCGAAGAACCCTATAGCATTGCGATTTCTCTGCTGGATGCCGTTGGGGGGCTGGGGCGCTGGGATGTGAAGGTCCTGGCGACGGATATTTCGACGCGCGTGCTCCAGACAGCCCGGTTGGGGATCTACGAAAAGGACCGCATTGAGCCGCTTACGCCGGCCCAGAAACAGCGGTATCTGGTGCGGGCCAAAAGGGAGGGGCAATGGTACGAAGTCGCCGGGACAATCCGCGAAGTGATCATTTTCGCCCAGCTCAACCTGATGGGCGAATGGCCGGTCCGCGGACCGCTGGATTTTATCTTTTGCCGGAATGTGATGATTTATTTTGACAAACCGACGCAAGAGAGGCTCGTGAATCGATACTTTGATCTGCTGGACTCCGGAGGCCTTCTGTTTACAGGCCATTCCGAATCGCTGACCGGGATCCATCATCGATTCGAATATGTCCGACCGACGATCTATGCAAAACCGTAGGAGTTACTGGAAGCCACGGGGGACCGCATTGTGAAGAAACGATTAGTGGTAGATATATCCGATGCGAAAGTGTCGGCCGATCCGGAGGTCGTGTTAACTACCTATTCTCTGGGCTCCTGCATCGGCGTTTGCTTGTTCGACGCCGTCGCTCACGTGGGAGGAATGCTGCATTATCAACTGCCTTCCTCGTCTTTGGATCAGCCCAAGGCGGAAAAATTCCCCTTTATGTTCGCCGACACCGGGATGGAAATTCTGGTCAAGAAGCTGATTTCGATGGGGGCCGGCGTCAAACGAACGCAGGTCAAAATCGCCGGCGGCGCCAGCATGGCCGCCGGCCCGAAGGGATTCGATATCGGCAAGCGGAATTATCTGGCGATTCGAAAAGTGCTCTGGCAGCACGGCTTGTTCATTGACGGAGAAGATGTCGGCGGGCAATCACCGCGAAACATGTATCTGAATCTGAACGACGGAGCGGTTACGGTCCGTTCGGTGGGACTCGAGAAAAAACTGTAGAAAGTATGGGGGAATATAACCATGAGTCGACTGGATTTTAGTGCTGTGTATAGCGATCAACGATTACCCGATCCGTGGCATGTCAACCGGCAGGGCGTCATAGAGGAATTGTGGCCGGCGTACGTCGATACCGTTGTCTCCCATCTGAGCGAGCTGGAACAGGCGGCCTTGTCGATGGAGGCCGAGGAAAATGTGGAGCAGAACTCGGGAGCGATCCGTCGGTTGCTCCATTCGATCAAGGGCGACAGCGGCATGGCCGGAGTGATTGATATTTACGAGCTCTGCCATGAGGCCGAATGCGCGTTTGACGAACTGTCCGGAGGCCCCGCCCGTGCCGATATGGTGCTCCGGGTTAAGGACTGGATTGAGTCGGCCGTTCGAATTATACAAAACGGAGGGGAGGGCCGGAAGGTCGAACGGGAACAGGAGGAAAAGGCCGTCAGGCGGAAAAAAATCAAAGCTCTGGTCATTGATGACGACCGGGTTTGCCGCCAGCGCATCAAAATGCTCATCGGCGAGTTTTGCGAATGTACGATGGCCCGCGACGGCCGTGTCGGGTATGAGACCTTCGTGGAAGCCTTTGAAAAGGATTGCCCCTTCCAACTGGTTACGCTGGATATTCAAATGAGCGAAATGGACGGCCATGAGACGTTGTCGGCCATCCGGCTGTTTGAACAGCAACGCGGTATCGGAGGACTGGAGGGCGTGAAAATCATCATGACAACCTCGCAGGACACCTCCAATCATATCTTTTCCGCCTTCCGGGAAGGATGCGAGGCCTATGTCGTCAAAAAAGATATCGGGGAAAAACTTCTCGAGGAAATGGCCAACCTTGGCCTGCTGAAGGTCAAACCCGATTATTCGATTGTTTGAGAAAGAGCGTATAGGAGTGCACAAATGGCCTATACTATAATGATTGTGGATGATTCGATGCTGACACGGATGGCGATCCGACGCATCCTGGAGATGCTGGACCTGGACATGACGAAGATTCTGGAGGCGGCCGACGGCAAACAAGCCCTCCGATTGCTTGAGGAGGAGGATGTGGACCTTGTGCTGGCCGATCTGAACATGCCCCAGATGAATGGGATCGAATTGGTCCATCGGATGAAAGCCGGCAAGGAAACGGCACAGATCCCGGTAGTGGTGGTCTCCACCGAATCAAGCACGATGCGCATCAGGGATCTGCTGGCCGAGGGCGTTCGGGATTTTCTCCACAAACCCTTTACGCCGGAACAGTTCAGGTCCATTCTCATCCGGAATCTGGAGGTGTGCCATGGCAACGACTGACACAAACGGCATTGTGACGGAAGCCTTGAGCCTGGCGCTGGAGAAAATGGCCTTTCTGGATGTGTCTCCGTGGGAGGAATCCATACCGATATCGGAACCGATCCTGATTGGAAAGATCGGTTTTACCGGACCGATTTGCGGCACGCTGCAAATCGCGGCCGGCGGAAAGTTTGCCGCCCTCCTGGCCGACAATATGGGGGTTCTTGAGCAGGCCAACAAGGAGCAGTGCAACGACGCCATGCAGGAGCTGGTCAATGTAACCACCGGCCTGGTTTTGCCGATGCTTTTGACCGAATCGACGGATGTGTTCGACGTGACGGTTCCCCATGTTTCTTCCCTGCAGGGCGTCCGGGAATGGACCCAATGGACGCAACGGGACGATACGGTTCTTGTCCATGTGGACAATCATCCGATCGCAGTACGATTGACTCTTACGGAATAAAAGAGAGAAATATTGTGGCATTGTTAACGACAACGGTTAAAGTCCTGATTGTAGACGACTCGGCCATTGTGCGCAAAATATTGAGCGATCAATTAGGACAGGATCCGGGAATTGAGGTCGTTGGAACGGCGCCGGATCCGTTTGTAGCCCGCGATAAAATTCTCCAGTTGAATCCGGATGTCTTGACGCTGGATGTCGAGATGCCGCGGATGGATGGGATTACGTTTCTGGGCAAGCTGATGAAACACCACCCCATGCCGGTCGTGGTGCTCAGTTCTCTCACGCCGGAAGGGGGCAAGACCGCCATGGCCGCGTTGGACGCCGGCGCAGTGGAAGTGATGTGTAAACCCGGGGGCTCGTATTCGGTAGGACAGGCCTGTGAGGAGCTGATTCAAAAGATAAAGGCCGCTTCCCGGGCCCGGGTGCATGCCCGGTTCGAATCCGACGGCGTTTGCCGCCGAGAGGCTCTGTCCATGGTGGAAACGACCAATAAAGTCTTTGCTATCGGCGCCTCTACCGGCGGCGTACAGGCACTGACGGAGGTGATCACCTCGTTTCCGGCCAATGCGCCGGGTACGGTTGTCGTACAGCATATGCCGGCCCAGTTTACCCGATCCTTTGCCGAACGCTTGAACGGACTGGCCGCGGTTCGGGTGAAAGAAGCCGAAAACGGGGATCATGTCATCCCCGGTCAGGTCCTGATAGCGCCGGGTGGGTTTCACATGATCCTGCAGCGGTCCGGGGCCAATTATTATGTGGCGGTCAAGGATGGGCCGATGGTCTGTCATCAAAAACCCAGCGTGGAAGTGTTGTTCGGTTCAGTGGCCAAATATGTCGGCGCCAATGCCGTCGGGGCGATCCTGACGGGGATGGGCGACGACGGAGCCAAGGGGCTTCTCGCCATGCGGCAGGCCGGGGCGCACACGGTGGGGCAGGATGAAGCCTCTTGTGTCGTCTATGGAATGCCGAAAGCGGCCGCCGAGGCCGGCGGCGTCGAGCGTGTTGTGTCCCTGGATAAGGTGGCCGAAACAATGGTTCGCTTTGCGCAGATGTAATCGGTCCGCCGTTCGATGGTCCTGCGTTTCGGACGGATGGGAATGGATTATCGGTCCTGTCCGTTTCCCGTTCGACAAAAAACCGGTTTGCTCCCTTGAGAGCCGATTCCTGTTATTTCCTTGTCAATCCAGGGCCTTAAATGGCCGACGATTTCCTGTGTGTTTTGCCGTACAAATGTTGCAGGAACAGGACTCCGATTATGACAGTGGCCCAACCCAATCAACGCGCCGACTGGTATCAGGTGGATCGTCTGATCGATCATCTGCCGGAGACCGTCTATGCGGCGGCGTTCGCCGATCCGATTCGATTCGACTTTCTTTGCGGAAATTTCGAGGAACTGACCGGCTACGCCAAAGCGGATCTGCTGACCGGGCGGCTTCGATGGATGAATCTGGTGTTTGAAAAAGACCGCCCTATGGTGCAGGAGGCCTACCAGCAGTGCCGCAAGACGGGAGAAGACCTGAAAGTGGAATATCGCATCACCGCCAAAGACGGCGGCGAGAGGGACATTCTCGACCGGGCCCGACCGGTGTTCGATGAAAAATCCCAGGTCATCGGGCTGGAAGGCATGTTCACCGATATCACGTTCCGTCGCAAGGCCGAACGGCAGCTTGAGCGTACGCAGATGCTGCAAAGCATGGGCCGCCTGGCCGCCGGCATCGTCCACGAGATCAATACGCCCGTTCAATTCATCGGCGACAACATCCATTTTCTGTCCGACTCCTTCCGACAACTGATGACGCTGATGGTGCAGTATCGGGACATTGTCGATCGGGCGGAAAAAAGCGGATTGTCCGATATCGACCGGGAAGCCCTGCAGACAGCCCGGCAGGAAACGGATCTGGATTTTCTGAGCCAGGAGATTCCCAGCGCCATCGAGCAGACCATGGAAGGGGTCAAACGCGTGACCAGCATTGTTTCGGCGATGCGGGATTTCTCCCATATCGACGAACGACGGATGGCCCCGGCCGATATCAACAAGGCCCTCAACAGCACCCTGATCGTCGTGCACAACGCGCTCAAGTACGTAGCGCATATCGAGACGGACTTCGATAAGAACCTTCCGCTGGTGTTGTGCTGTATCGACGATCTGAACCAGGTCTTCGTAAATCTTCTGATCAATGCCTCACACGCGATCGGGGACAAGATCAATCGAAGCGCCGGCGAGATGGGCACGATTGCCGTTGGCACCTGCAAAGAAGGAGAGAATGTGATCATCCGCATCTCCGATACGGGGACCGGCATTCCGGAAGAGGTGCAAAAGAGAATGTACGAGCCGTTCTTTACGACCAAGGGCGGCGACAAGGGGACCGGACAGGGGCTGCTCTTTGTGCGGACCATCGTCTGCGACAAGCATAAAGGCAAGCTGGACTGCCAGACCGAGGTGGGCAAGGGCACTACGTTTATCATCACCCTCCCGATACAAGGAAAGGAGCCCAGGAGAAAATGAGCGAAACCAGACCGATCAGACTGCTCTTTGTCGATGACGACCTCAATGTCCTCAACGGATTGCGGCGCATGCTCTACGGCATGCGAGGCCAGTGGAAAATGGAGTTTGTCCATAAAGCCGTCGACGCTCTGAAAGTGATGGAAGCCACCTCCTACGATGTGGTGATTTCCGATCTGCGCATGCCCGATATGGACGGCATCGCCTTTCTTCAGGCCGTTCGCGAAAAATATCCCGACACGATTCGGTTTATGCTCAGCGGCTATATGGATAAGGCCCTCCAGACGCAGGCGGCCCAGTGCGTGCATCAGTTTATCTCCAAACCGTGCGACGCCGAACAGTTAAAAGTGCTCGTCACACGGGCCCTGGCTCTCTATAATCGGCTTCGGTCGGGCAATGTCACCAAGATCCTGTCCCGCATCGAATCGCTTCCGGTGATGCCTGAGGTCTATCAGGAAGTCATTGATATGTTCCACCGCCCTTCGTGCAGCCTCCGCCAGATCGGCCAGGCCATCGCCAAGGATGTGGGCATGTCGTCCAAAATCCTGCAGGTGGTCAATACGGCGTTTTATGGGCAGGAAACCAAAATTATCGATCCGGTCCATGCGGTTTCCTATTTAGGGCAGAAAGCCGCCGAGGCCCTGATCATTACCAGCGGCGTCTTTGGCATGCTTCCCAATAAAAAAATCAGGCAGTTTTCGATCATGGGCCTGCAGGAACACTGTATTCGCGTCGGCGCCCTGGCCCGTGAGATCTGCAAGATTCATGATCTGGATGAGCAGGAGCAGGAGACGGCGACCATGGCGGGGATCCTGCACGATGCCGGCAAGATGGTTCTGATCCTGCATTTTGAGGAGGAACTGGTCAGGGCCATCGCACAATCCAAACAACAGGGGCTTCCGATGCACCAAATCGAGCAGGAAACGCTGGGAGTGACCCACGGAGAGCTGGGCGGCTGTCTGCTGGACCTGTGGGGCCTGCCCAACACGATCATCGAAGCGGTAACGTATCATCATGAGCCGACCCATTGCGTCAATCAGGAATTCTCCGTGATCAGCGCTGTCCATATCGCCGACGCCGTCGACCGGGAATATTGCTGTGAGATAGGCTGGGGGTATCCTGAAGTCCTGGATACGAAGTACGTGGATCAGCTGGGATTGGCCGACAAAATCGAAACCTGGAGACGGCTGCATCTGCCCGATCTGCAAGAGGAGCCGGTCCATGCCCGGTCCTGAGCCAGCCATTCGGATTCTCTGTTTAGACGACGAAAACAACGTTCGAAACAGCTTTGTGCGCCAATTCCGTAATGGATACGATGTAACCACCGCATCCGATGCCGAACAGGCCCTGGACTGCATCCGACAATCGGATCCGTTTTCCGTCATTATTACCGACCTTCGTATGCCCGGGATGGACGGACTGGCGTTTCTACAGGCCGCCCGGCTGCTGACTCCGGACAGCGTCTTTATCATGTTAACCGGACATGCCGAAACCCAGGTCGCCGTCAAAGCCGTCAACGAGGGACGCCTCTTTCGGTTTCTCACCAAGCCCTGTCCGCTGGAAATGATGCGGCAAACGCTGGAAGAGGCAGTGGCTCAGTACGATAGGATTGCGTCTTCCTCCGTATTTACCTATACAGCGTATATAAAAGAAGGCCGAATTGTGCGGCTGGAGCGGAATCAGGGTTGTCTGGGGGTAACCGGGTATGCTGCCCTGGAGTTTGACAACACCCCCGATCTGTGGAAAACCATCATTGTTCCCGAACATCGGGATCGGGTGCGCCGGGAGATTCACAAGATTCTGGGCGGGCGGGAAATCAGTCCGTTTGAGTTCAAGATTCGCCAAAAAAACGGTTCTCTGCGATGGGTTCGGGCCACCCTGATCGGCCATCGGGACGAAAGTGAAGCCGTCTGTCGTTTTGACGCCATGGTCCAGGACATTACCGAAGCCAAGCAGATGCAACAGGCCCTGCAACAGAGCGAAAACCGCTACCAGCGGATGGTCGGCAATGTGCCGGGGCTGGTTTTTCAGTTTCTCCTGCGGACCGATGGAACCATGCAGTTTCTGTTCGTCGGGGACAACTGCCGGGAGTTGTTCGGTCTGGGCCCGGAAGAGATGCGTGAGGATTACTCTCTGCTGTTTGAGCGGTTTGACAGTGATGACCGGTCCGAGATGCTGCGGCATATGGCCGAATCCGCCGAACACCTGACTCCCTGGGAATGGTGGGCGAGCGGGCGGTTTAACGGCCGGCGGCGGTTGTTCCAGGGCAAAGGGCGGCCGGAGCGGCTCGAAAACGGCGATATCCTCTGGGATGGGCTCCTGATCGACATGACCGAGTACCGTCAGAAAGAGGAACAGATTTGTCAACTGGCCCGTTTTACCGACGAAAATCCCAACCCCGTGCTGCGGGTGGACGGCCGGGGCGTCATTCTGTATGCAAACAAGGCCAGCGAACCCCTGCTCCGGCTCTGGGCCACAGAGGCCGGGCAGTCCCTGCCGGACAATCTGCTTCGCACAGTGGCCGCGCTGAAATCTTCCGGCATGCACGAATGTCTGGAGGTGCAGTGCAAAGACCGCATTTTCAGTATTGTTTTCGCCTCCATCAAAGAGGCCGACTATGTCAACCTGTATGCCAGGGATGTTACCGATGTGAAGATGGCCCATCAGGAGCTGATCCGGGCCAACGAAGTCCTGCGCGAGCACGACCGGCTCAAAAGCGAATTCGTGTCGACCGTTTCGCATGAGCTTCGCACGCCGCTTTGCATCTTTAAGAACATTATTTCCAACGCCATGGCCGGCGTCATGGGCAAGCTGAGCCACAAGCTCTATGAGAGCCTGCGGATGGCCGATAAGAGCATCGATCGCCTGTCCCGGATCATCGGCGATTTTCTGGATATTTCCAAGATTGAAGCCGGCACCATGAAGCTGCATTATGTCGAAATCCCGATCCAGTCGCTGGTCAGTGAAGTGGTCGAATCGCTCGATGAACTGGCGACGGCCAAGGGCATCGATATCATGGCGCATATGCCTCGCCAGGAATTGCGTATCTCGGCGGATCGAGACCGAATCATCCAGGTATTGACCAATCTGGTGGGCAACGCCATTAAGTTCATCCCGGTCAACGGCACGATTGAAGTCGAGGTCGTCGAGTCCGACCAGGAGGTGGAAATCGCCGTCAAAGACGATGGACCCGGTCTGGCCCCGGAGGAAATGGAAAAGATCTTTGACCGTTTTATTCAGATCCATCAGATCTCCGGCGCCGGCGAGCACGGGACCGGTCTGGGATTGGCCATCACCAAGGAACTGGTCGAGATGCACGGAGGGCGGATCTGGGTGGAAAGCGCGCCGGCTCAGGGGTGCCGATTCTGTTTTACCCTGCCCAAACAGCAGCCTGCCGAGGCCGATCCGGGCGAGGCGCAGATTCTGTCGGCGACACCCTCAACGGCGTACAGCGGGCGCCGGTAACCGCTTCTCAAGTCCATCCCAATAATAAAAAAGCCCGCTTATCCGGCGGGCTTTGGAGGGTGCGATAATCCCAATCGAAGGATCAGCTCAGGCTGGATTCCATATGATCCCTCGGATGCGCCTGATCGTATACTTCCTTCATCTTGGAGGTTGTCACATGCGTATAGATCTGCGTTGTCGAGAGGGACTGATGCCCCAGCAGCTCCTGTACGCTTCGCAGGTCCGCCCCGTTGTTGAGCATATGCGTGGCAAAGCTGTGCCGCAGGGTGTGCGGGCTGATGGCCGGATCCAGTCCCACTTCTTCCAGATACTTGTCCATCTTCCGCCGGACGCTGCGCGTGCTGAGCCGATGCCCGTGCTTGTTGGCGAACAGCACCTTGCTGTCGAAATCGCTGTCGTGCTGCATCCGTTTGTTGCGAAATTCGATATACCGCTGAATCGCCTGCAGGGCGCTGGAGCCGATCGGGCTGATCCGTTCTTTCTTGCCCTTGCCGCGGATATGGATCACCTCTCCCAGGAAATCCACATCGTCCATGTTCAGGGCGACGATCTCGCTGACCCGCATTCCTGTGCTGTAAAGCGTTTCGAGGATCGCCCGATCCCGGGCGCCCAGCCAGGTGTCCGTCGGCGGGCTGTTCAGAAGACGCTGCACCTCTTCGTATTCCAGGAAACGCGGCAGCTTCTTGTCCTGCTTGGGCGTCTTGATGGCCACGACCGGATTGCTGCCCAGATAGTTGCGCCGCACCAGAAACTTGTAGAAACTGCGAAGGGTGGCCAGTTTGCGGGCGGTGGTCGATTTGGAATAATGCTGTTCGTTGAGAAACGCCATAAAGGCCCGAACGATTTCGGCGTCCACCTGCAGGATGAGCTGCTCGAGGCTGACCTGCACGGCTGTAGCCGTAGCCGTAGCCGTCCCTCCCTCCGGACTCCATCCGGCCGAAGCCTCCTGTCCGGCGCCCGGCCCGGCGGCGCGCTTCAGCAGCCAGTCCGTGAACTGCTCCAGATCGGCTCCGTAACATTTGGCGGTGTGTTCCGAAAAATGCTTTTCGAACTTAAGATAGCTGATAAATTCCTGCGTCGTAGCACATTCTTTCATGGTCGCTCCTTTACCATTGCCAACCTGCAGAGCGGGTTATTGTTTCCTGATTTCCGATGGAATTCATATACAAGCTTCGCCGTCGTCGGGAAAGGACTGCAACGGATCGGGCATATCCTTACACAGCAGCCGATCCGCCTCCCCGATGAGCGACTGGGTTAGTTTAAAGCTCAGGACCGCGGCGTCGAACCAGTCGAAGCTGGTCCGTTCATCCCCGGCCTGGCGCACCAGGCAATCCAGCAGTTCCGCTTCGGCGCCGGATTCATACCGGAAGATATACTTTTCGCCGCCTTTGTTGAGCACCAGTTGTTTTTTTACTGCTTCCATATTGCCTCGACCAAATACGGCGCCTACGGATCAGGGCCTATTGCTTGTTATCGGGCCATTTGCGGCGTACTAAAGCGGTTTTTTACTTTTTTCGCCCGGAAATCGTCTTTGTTGTCGGAGACCCTGTCGCTGTTGGTGTTATCGACCGATAAACAGGCCTTCTTAACCTTTTCGATGGGTTTCTAAATGGATATTGGGATTCGCCATTTGTCCGGCGTCCGATAACCGGCGATTTCAGCATGGCCAGCACTGCCGAAGGCAAAGAGGGAGAAGAACCGAAAAATTTAAATGTTTTTTTGGCAGACACAGCATGCCCATGCCCGTGTGAGCATGGCGCCCGACCAGAATGGGCTAAAGATGTCTTGAAATCACACGTCGCTGGTCACCGGTCGGCTGCCGGGTTCAGGGCCACCCGAAAGCCGGCCATACCGAGCCGCCCGGCCGGCTCAAGGGCATAACGGTAAGCGGTGCGGCATTCATAAGCGCTGCTGTTCCAGCCGCCGCCGCGAAGGATGCGGGATATGCCGGTTATCGGTCCGACCGGATCGGTTTGGGCGTCAGGGCTGTAGCTGCCGTACCAGTCATTGCACCACTCCCATACGTTTCCGACCATGTCATACAGACCGAATCCATTGGGGGCAAAGCCGCTGATAGGCAAAGTATAAGGATAGATCCCATCTTCCGAGGCCGGGTGATACGTTCCCGTTGGATAAGGACTTGTGTCGTAACTGTACGCCGTACTGTTGGCTCTGTAATTGGCGCGGTCATGATGGATCGTGTCGCCCCAGGCGAATCGTTGTCCGGAAAGCCCGCCTCGTGCGGCGTATTCCCACTGGGCCTCGGTGGGCAAACGATAGCCGTTTTTTGCGAAATCGCACGTCCCTGTGGAAAGGTCATAACAGGGCTGCCTGCCTTCCTGTCCGCTTCGCCAGTTGCAGTAGGCCGCCGCTCCGTACCAGCTCACTTTCACCATGGGATCATTGGCCATGCTCCGGCCGGCTTTGGTGCGGACGCTGAATTCACTTCCGTCGAAGGCGACCTGACTGTAGGGATCGGAATCGGATGTGTCGCAATACGGCTGCTGGTCGTCTGTTCCATATACGATGCCGTCGGAGACTGTAATCGTCCCGCTGCTCAATGCCGAATGGAGAAAGTCTCTGTATTGACCGTTGGTGACCTCGTAGCGGCCTATGGAGAATGAGGACAGGGTAACGTCATGTACCGGGCGTTCACCGGACCAGCCTTCGTCGAAGCTGTCGCCCATCGGGAAGGTGCCGGCGGCGATATAAACCATATCCTCCGGCAGGAGAATTCCCGTCTGCCAGGCCGAGATGAGTACGGCAAGGTCGTCGATATCCACGGAGCCGGATACGAGCAGGTCGGCCCCATTACAGGCTTGATTGGACAGATCACAACCCGCAAGCCACCATTGGGAGACCATGGCCAGGTCGGCCAGATCCACAAAACAATCTCCCGTCAGATCCGCCAGTGGGCACTGGGCCATAACCGGCGCCGCCAGAAAGACCAAACACGCCATCAGAATCCAATCCGTCCGTTTCATCATTCTGCCCTCGCTTTGAACGTTTCCCATACCATTATACCCTGTGTCGTGGGGAAAATCAATGATCGGAACAGGCATGATGCTTTTGAGTCCTGTCAAGGGACGGAAATCGAAGGGGATTTCCAGTTGACATATCACGAAGACTCGGCTAGGTTCGCGAATCGACAGTATGGCGGCACAGGAAACATCGCTTAGGAGCCTCTGTATGCGGCGGATGAAATGGATTACAGTTTTCATCATATTGCCGGCGGTATTCGGCTGTGGGCAGTCCCAGCATCACATCCGTCCGGTCATTGGCATTACCAGCGTATACCAGGGTAGCGAGGACGGCGGAGCCAGCGCTGTAGTCAACTTTGCCTATGTGCGGGCGATCGAGGAAAACGGCGGCGTGCCGGTCATACTGCCCACCGTGACCGGCGACGAGGCGATCGAGCGGTATGTAACCGATCTGGATGGACTGGTGCTAATCGGCGGGGATGATATCCCGCCGCAAGCGTACGGCGAACAGCCGCACCCTGCGACGGAAGTGCTGTCCGAACAGCGGTATGACTTTGAACGCCGGCTGATCGCCAAATGGTTCGAGACGAAAAAGCCGATGCTGGGCGTGTGTCTGGGGATGCAGTTTGTCAATGTCGTTCGAGGGGGCAGTCTGGTGCAGGATATCCCCTCGCAGATCGGCACGACGGTGACGCATCGGGGCAAAAATGTGTATCATGAGGTAACGCTGGAGCCGGGATGTCGCTTGGCGAATCTATTGAAACAAGATCGGGCCAATGTACTGTCATACCATCATCAGGCGGTCAAAAAAGTGGGCGGCGGCCTCCGCGCTGTAGCCCGCAGTGACGATGGCGTCGTCGAAGCCCTGGAGCGGACCGATGGGACATTCGGTTTGTTTGTGCAGTGGCATCCGGAATCCATGATGGACCGAACACATCGCGATGCCGTTTATGGCGCTCTTGTGGCCGCCTCCAGGCAAAAGTAGAGCAGGAGGTTTTCATGAAAAAGATTGGCTTGTCTTTAACGATTCTGGTTGTGCTTCTTGCCGGTTGTGCTTCGTGGTCGAAGGAACATATCGATCCGGTGCTGATGGCTCGTGCGCAGGCCCTGGCGCACGAGACGCTGATCCTGGATACGCATATGGATATTCCCTATCGGCTCGAAGAGCACAACGAAGACATTTCGCAGCGCACCGAGCATGGAGACTTCGATTATCCCAGGGCGCGGCAGGGGGGGCTGGATGCGGTCTTTGTCGCCGTGTATGTCTCGCCGCAGCGTGAAGAGAACGGTACGGCCAGAACATATGCCGACCAGACCATCGATGTTGTGGAGGGCTTCTGGGGTAAATCGCCCGACAAATTCGAACCGGCCCGGTCTGCCGGGGAAGTCGAGCGGCAGTTTGGAAATGGAAAGGTCTCGCTGCTGATCGGTATCGAGAACGGCGCTCCCCTCGAGGGCGACCTGGCGAATCTGAAGCGCTTTTACGATCGGGGCGTGCGGTATATTACCTTGGCGCACGGCAAGAGCAACCATATCTGCGATTCCTCCTATGATCCGCATCGGAAATGGGGGGGGGTAAGCCCATTCGGCCGGGAGCTGGTGCAGGAGATGAACCGGCAGGGGATGATCATCGATATCTCGCATGTTTCGGATGAGGCGTTCTGGGATGTGCTGGAGGTGTCGAAGGCGCCGGTGGTGGCGACGCATTCGGGGTGTCGCCGTTTTACGCCCGGCTGGGAGCGGAACCTGAGCGATGAGATGATCGTTGCCCTGGCCGAGAAAGGCGGCGTGGTGCAGGTCGCCTTCGGAGGGATGTTCGTCAGTACCCGTGTGAATCAAAAATACCGTAAACGCTGGGATGTGATGGATGCCCATGTCGAAAAGCATGGACTCAAAGGACAGGCCCGTCAAGAATACATCGAGCAATATTGCGCCGCCCATCCGATAGGACGGGCGCATGTGCGGGATGTGGCGATGCATATTGATCACGTGGCCCGGTTGGTCGGCGCCGAACATGTGGGCCTGGGAAGCGATTTTGACGGCGTGGGCGAGCATGTGCCGGTCGGGCTGGAGGATGTGTCAAAATACCCGAATCTGATTTACGAGCTTCTGAAACTGGGCTATAGCGAACAGGATATCCGGAATATCTGTGCGGAGAACTTTTTACGAGTCTGGAAACAGATCGCCGATGCCAGGGTGGAAACTCGGTAAAATCACCGGATATGGGAAGAATCAGATTGCCGTTTCGGGGACGGGTAATGTGACAATAAACGTGCTGCCTTGGCCCGGTTCGGATTCGACGCGAATCGAGCCGTCCAGCCGTTCGAGGATGCGATAGACAATCGTAAGACCCAATCCCTCGCCGTCTCCGGCGGATGGATTCAATCGATGAAAGATTTCAAAAACCTTTTCATGCTGCGCCGGTTCGATTCCAATGCCGTTGTCCGATAGGCGGTAAACCGCCGTATGGTTTTCCGTATGGCCGGAGAGTTCGATTTTACCCGGCCGGTCCGGATCGAGATATTTCAGCGCGTTGTCGATGAGATTGCTGAAAACCTGGTTTACGCGGTCAAAATCCCCTACGCAACGGGGCAGATCATGGCAGGTGACCGTCGCTTTTGCGTTTTGAATCTGATACTGCATGGCGGCCAGAACCTCCAGCACCAGTGCGTTCATGTCCAGGGTTTCCAGGTGCAGCCTGGCGCTGCCGACGCGCGAGACCTGGAGCAATCCATCCAGCAAACTGCTGATTTTCTTAATTCCCGCCTGGATGAAGCGAAGGGATTGAGGAATATCGTCTTTCACAATCTGTTGAAGTTGATCCTGCTCGTGTGGCGCAAGAGGGCTTTTTTTCAACAGTTCTCCGAGCGTTCCGCAATCCCGCGTCAGTTCTCCGGCGAATCCCTGTACATTGACCAGCGGCGAACGCAAATCATGGGAGGCCGCATACAGCACATCGTACAATTCCTTGTTTTTGGCCGACAGCTTCTGCAAAAGGCGAATCCGCTCTTCCTCGGCCTCCTTGACCTCCGTCACATCGCGGATAGCCGCCACACCTACCTTTCGTCCGTGAAATTCGATACAACGAACCCGAATTTCCATCGGAAACGTACTGCCGTCTTTTCGACGTCCCATGGCATGAAAAGGTCCGCCATTCTCGACGGCGATGTGTTTACGAATAAATTGTTCCGATTCAGGAGTCACGGTGAGCGGGAAAGCCTGAATGCCGATCAATTCTTCCGGCGGATAACCGAACATCTGGAAATACTGGGGATTGGCTTCCAGAATGACGCCGTTGTCGTGGATAACAATGCCTTCATAGGCCGCATTGGAAAGCTGTCGAAAACGATGCTCGCTTTCCGCCAATTCGATCTCGGCCCGGCTGCGCCGCAGTTCCGCTTTTCGGCCCTGCCAGATCAGATACACGGAGACCAGGGACGCCAGGATCAGAACCAGGGTAAAGGCATGATTGACCTTGCTTGTGATTTGCGCGATCTCCGCCTGGACATCTTCGATGTACATTCCGGTTCCCAGGATCCAGCCCCATGGTTCAAACCCGATCACATAGGAGAGTTTGGGCACGATGCGTTCGGATTCATCCTTCCATTGCCACATATAATCCACATAACCGGCGCCGTTTTTCTGCGCTATTTCAATGAAAACAGCGATAATCGGTTTTCCTTGCGAATCGACCAGGTCAACGACATTTTTCCCTTCCAGGTCGGTGCGATAGGGATGCATAATCATGTTGCCTTCGATGTCGTTGATCCAGTAATAGTCCTTGCCTTCCGGGCCATACCGCATGGCGCGTATTCGTTCGGCAGCGCGAAATTTCGCTTCTTCCATGGGCAGTTCGCCCGACTGTACCCGTTTGTGATACTGTTCGAGCAATTCGACGGCGACCTGATCCAGTTCGCGGATCTGCTGGCGCTTAACCGTCATCAGGCTCTTTTCCAGCGCCGGCAGCGCCAAAAAGTATACCGTTGCCAGTAAAAGAATAACGGTTACGATGGTTGGCAGTATGGTATGGAGGGCTGTCGCCGCCCAGGCGGATTGTCTCCGCGGCGTTCTGTGTTCTGTGAGTCGAATCGCTTTCGGCATACTCCGACGGCTCCGTGGACTTTACAATTGCTGTTTGACGGCCTGGGTGTGAATGATCTCGAAGATGGCCTTTACAAATCCGCCGTCCAGCCCAGCCTGCAGGCCGCGGCTGACATGGTCGGCAAGCAGATCTTCCCAGCGGTCGATCTGAAGCACCGGGATATCGTGTTGTTTTTTCAGGCGGCCGATCTCTTCGACCCATTTCATGCGTTCGGCCAGATCGCGTAAAAGACGCGAATCCACCTGATCGATGCAGGCCCGCAATTGGGCCATGCGGGTCTGGACCGGCGTATTGGTAATGGCGGCGCTGCGCGCATGCAGCCGCTCCAACAATTGCAGAAGCGCATCCGGGGTAATCTGCTGGCGGGCGTCGCTTAAGGCGTTGTCCGGATCGATATGCGTTTCGATCATAAGGCCATGGAGGCCGAAATCCAGCGCCATTTGGGACAGACGCTCAATCAATTGTCGGTTGCCTGCAATATGGCTCGGATCGCAGATCAAAGGCAGACGCGGGATCAGACGTTTCAGCTCAATCGGAATCTGCCAGTTGGGTTGGTTTCGGTATTCGGTTTCGCTATAGGTCGAAAATCCGCGATGGATTCCGGCCAGCTTGCGGACTCCCGCTCCATACAATCGTTCAATGGCTCCGATCCAAAGACCCAATTCCGCATTGATGGGATTCTTAATCAGGATCGGAACATCGGTTCCCTGCAGGGCATCGGCGATCTCCTGAACCAGAAACGAATTGACAGTCGTGCGCGCCCCGATCCAGAGAATGTCGATATTATTTTTTAAGCACAGTTCGACATGCTTGGCGTTTGCCACTTCCGTGGTGGTCGGTAATCCGGTTTCCTGCTGGACGGCTTTGAGCCATTTGAGGCCCACACGCCCGACGCCTTCAAAGGTGTTCGGTCGGGTACGGGGTTTCCATAGACCGGCGCGAAACACCTTGACATTGGGACATCGGGCCACGCCGCGGGCGGTATCCAGTACCTGTTGCTGAGATTCGGCGCTGCACGGGCCGGCGATGACCCAGGGAGTTCGATCCACCGGAAGCCAGGTGGAAATATCGGATATACCCTGGTTTATCTCTTTCAGATATTCTGTCATGTCCTTCTCTCGTTTCGTTGTGGTTGTCTTTATAACCACGGCTTTTCTTACGCATTTCCTGAAAATTAATCTTACCTTAGCACAGCGGAAAAAACAGAAAATTAGCATTTCCCGCCGTATTTCGCAAGAGACTGCCCCCAATCATTACCGGACTATCGTTCTTTTTAAACCGGAATCCTTGAGTTTAGAGGACGTTTTTTATATAATAAAACAGGGATTATTTACGCAAGAGGCGTAACAAACAGGTCGCCGGTATCCTCCTGAGTCTGGGGCCTGGGGAAATGGTGCGCAGGGCGCCATAAAGCCTATCCAATGCGGGAGAGGAAATGATAAAAATGACTATCAGACGAGTACGGATTTATTTTGTTATTGTTTTATCGACATTTCTCTTGCGTGGATTTTCTTCTGCTTCAATAAATTGTCCGGTGGGGGATCTGGATGGGGATTGTCGTGTGGAAATGGCCGACCTGCTGGTCTTCAGCGAGCAGTGGCTCTCGGAGCCGGACTGTGTGGAAACAGGACTGGTCGGTCGCTGGAAACTGGAT
>JAFGGE010000213.1 GCA_016930745.1 Sedimentisphaerales bacterium | reverse complement strand
TAACTACCTGCCCTAAAAAGCCGCTCTGAAGAGGCGGCTTTTTTTATGGAAAAACCATCTCCGTAAATCTTCCTCCCTATCCGTTTTTTTCCTTGCTTTTCTTTAATATGCTGTTACTCTGGTTGTCGATAGCAGGGATCGCATTATGTTCGATTTGCCCTGAGTTTACGGGCGTATGCCGACAAGGCGGGGGTTTGCCGTGTTTGCCACGGCATAAGCGATTGCAGGCATGCGGATCACACACGAGGGCATATGTGTATATGGGGAGAGAAAACCAGGACGGAGGGGAGGGATCGCGGGGGTGAGGCACTGTTGAAACGTGTATCCTCTTTTGTGGCGGGGAAGGTGTATTTACTCGATTTTTCCGCCGGTGTCGGCTGGTTTTCCGATGTTTGTCTCACTCAAGATGACATTTCTTTTCCCGTGAACATTGATTTTCCGCGCCATCGTTCCTTTTTTCATATTTTGACGGAATGGATGAGCCGGAGGGTGCGAACCCAAATCAATCTGCACCACAGCAACAAAGACCCGCCCGGTTTTCGCCTTGTAACGGTTTGATTATAAAAAAGATATCCAATGAGGGAGAAACTCAAATGAGAAACAAACGAGGAGTAGTGACAACACTGTTGCTGGCAGGGGTGATGTTATTCGTAGCCGGGTGCCATTATAGTTGCAGAAGTTATTGCGCCAAAGAAGGACTCGGGCCGGTTCCGGAGGAACTGGCGAACAAGATGAATTGGTCCGACGAATGCCAGGCATGGATCGACATGCAGCGCGCGAAAATGGCGCAGGCGCAAGCCCCCAAGCCCGCTCCCGCGCCGACGCCCGCCAAGCCCACCACGCCCCGGCAGGGGCCCAATGAGGTCACTCGAATCCTGCCCTGCGACGGCTGCGGAATCCTGAAAATCGAGAAGGTGATGCCGCCACGGGTGAATTTGAATGCGCCGTTTGATTATAAGATCGTGGCCACCAATTTGACGGATATGCCGTTATCCAACGTAACGATCATGGAGTCGTTGTCCGACGGATTTGTCTACGAGAAGTCGCAACCCAGCGCCGCCAAGGACGGACAGGTCCTGACCTGGGTTACCCCCGGCATGGGCCCCAACGAGAGCAAGACCTTTGTCGTGACCGGCCATGCAGACAAGACGGGGCAAATCGTGAGCTGCGCCAATGCCAGCTATGTGATCCCGGCCTGTGCCCGTACGGACGTTGTCGAGGCGCAACTGGTTGTGGCGCATACGGTTCCGGAAGCGGTTCTGATCTGCGATGAGATCCCCGTGCGGATTGTCGTGCGCAACAGCGGCACGGGAATCGCCTCCAACGTAAAGGTAAACGCAGCGCTGCCGGAAGGGCTGACCACGGTCGAAGGACAAAAGACCGTCAGCATCAATGTGGGATCGCTGGAAGCCGGACAGGCGAAGGAATACGCCGTCAAGGCCAAGGCCGCGAAGGTGGGCAGTTATCCGCTGAAGGCGGCGGCTGTGGCCGATGGCGGTCTGAAAGCCGAATCCGCGGCCACCACGACGGCGGTTACCCAGCCCGTTTTGCAGATTGCCAAGACAGGCCCCAAGACGCTCTATCTGGGTCGGCGGGCGGAGTATACGATTACGGTGAAGAATACCGGAAACGCCATCGCCCAGAATACCGTGGTCGAGGATACCATACCTGAGGGAGTACAGGACGTACGCGCCACCGAAGGCGGTAAGATGGTCGGCTCCAAGATTCGTTGGGAACTGGGACCACTGGCGCAGAATGCGTCCCGGTCTTTGTCGGTGACGTATATGCCTGCCAAGGCGGCCGATATATCCAATACGGCGACCGCGACAGCCACGTGCGCTGCGGCGGTATCGGCTTCGGCCCAGACTTCGGTCAAGGGTATCGCGGCGATTCTGCTCGAAGTCATTGACGTGTCGGATCCCATTGAAGTCGGGGGCAACGAAACCTACCAGATCACGGTGACCAATCAGGGAACTGCGGTGGATACGAACATCGTCGTCAAAGGAATTCTCGAGGGACAGTTCATGGAATACGTTTCTTCCAAGGGAGTTACACGAGGCTCCTTCTCGGACGGTGTTGTGACCTTTGCTCCTCTGCCGACGCTTGCCCCGAAGGCAAAAGCGACGTGGGAGATTACGGTCAAGGCTCTGAAGGAAGGCGACGTCCGATTCGGCGTGACCATGAACAGCGACCAACTGGGCAGAGATGTCGAAGAGACCGAGTCCACAAACTTCTATGAATAATACAAAAAGGCAGTGGGCGGGATTTCACCGCGATGCACTGCAGGCCGGAACATTCCCTAAGGGAATGGCAGATTACCCGGTAAAGAGATGAAGAAGGAACGGGGGCGGCCGGCGGGTCGCCCCCGTTGTCTTGGTATTGTCCGGATGGGAGTTTGCGTCGTCTTTATCGCAGGCCGGCTCCGGCCGGGAGAACCGCCTGAACACAACCAGGAGAAGAACATGAAACATTCTATCTATAACATGACTTTTGTCATGGTTTGTACGCTTCTGTATGCGGCCGGCGGATTTGTGCAGGCCGATGAAGTGCTATTGAACAACGGAGATCGATTGACGGGAACAGTCGAGACGATTCTCGACGGCAAGATGTCCTTCAAGTCCGATCTTATCGGACCGGTTTCGATCGCTATGAAAGACATTCGAACCTTCACCACTCAGGCGCCGGCCAAACTGGTCCTGGCCGACGGAACGATCTTGCAGCAGTCCGTGGCCGCGGCGCAGGCGGATAAGGTGACCCTGGCCGGAAGCGAATTGATCCAAGCGCAGGAAATAGCCCTGGCCGATATCCAGGCGCTCAATCCTCCGGAAAAAGCCCCGCCGCAGTGGGAAGGCAGCGTGACGATGGGATTAACCAGCGTCCACGGCAATACCAAATCCGAATCGATACAGGCCGGCGCTTCCGCTTCGCGCCGCACCGAAAAGGACCGCACCACGCTCGGGGCCGACTACGGCCGCAGCAAGCAGGAAGATCCGGATACGGGCCAGGACGAGACCACCGAGGACTGGTGGAAAACCCGCGCCAAATACGATTACTTCTTCACGGAAAAGTTATACGGATTCCTGGAAGGGCGTTACGAAACCGATAAAATCGCCCAACTGGACCGGCGTCTTATCGGAGCGGCCGGCGGCGGCTACCAGTGGATCGAACAACCGGATATCAACTTTTCCACAGAGCTGGGTATCGCCTACCTGACGGAACGCTTTAAAAACGACACCGGAAACAACAATGAGACCTCTCTGCATGCCGCCTATCATTTTGACACCAAACTCACCGATACAATCAAGTTCATCAACGATCTGACGTATTATCCGAGTTTTGGTCAGTTTTCCGATTATTACCTGACCACCACCGCCGAAATCCGGGCCTCTCTCACGGAAAACATGTTCGCCAATTTCCGAACCATTTTCGATTATGATTCCACTCCCGCGACAGGCCAGGGCAGCACGGATATAAAGTACATCCTCGGCGTAGGATGGAATTTCTAATGGGAAATCCGGGAGGGGTAAATCGGTCCGGAACGGGGAAAACGCCTCAGAAGTCGTGGTTGTAAGGCCAATCCCTTATCTTTGAAAATTCTCAAGCAGGGCTTGACTTTGGCCGAAAAATGGTGTATTAAGGGTTTTTTGGACGCCGTGGAACCGGAAATGAAACGATGTATGAATAACGCAAATCAGTATCCTCAGATGGCTGGATCCATCATCGCTATTATTATAGGGATCGGAGACGGTCTGCCGTTGTTCTGAAATCGCATCGAATCGAATCGATAAGGCCTTTCAGAGCGGCGGCTCTGGAGGGCCTTTTTTTTGGTTGGTTTGCCCTTGGAAAGGAAAATGCCTGGAAGGACTCGGCTTGACAGGACACGGCGAAATCAGTAGCGTATGGCTTTTTATATTTAAATAGGATGGACTCATGTCGGACGACAAGAAGAGCAAAGGTTATCGAGATACACTGAACCTGCCGAACACGACCTTCGCCATGAAGGCCAATCTCGTGCAGCGCGAGCCGCCACAGCGAAAGGCCTGGGCTAAAGAAGACCTCTATCGCCGGATCTTGGAAAGCCGGGAAGGGGCCTCATTGTATGTGCTGCACGATGGGCCGCCCTATGCCAACGGCGACATCCATATGGGACATGTCATCAACAAGGTTCTCAAGGATATCGTCGTCAAGTACAAGACCATGAGCGGGTTTCGCTGTCCGTACGTGCCGGGGTGGGATTGCCACGGCCTGCCGATCGAGGTCAAGGTAATGGCCGAACTGGGCGACGAAGCCAAGACCATGGACAAGCCGGCCATTCGCCGTAAATGCCACAAATACGCCATGAAGTTCGTCAAGAAGCAGACCGAGCAGTTCGCCTCGCTGGGCGTTTTTTGGGATTTTGAAAATCCGTATCTGACGCTCGATCCCCAATACGAAAAGGGCATCCTGGAGATCTTCGCCGAGCTGGTGGGCAACGGCCTGGTCTACAAGCAGCTCAAACCGATCCACTGGTCTGTGGGCTGCGAGACGGCCCTGGCCGACGCGGAACTGGAATACAAGGAGATCTCCTCGCCCAGCATCTATGTCAACTTCCCCCTGGAAGAGGCGTCAGCAGCAAAGGTCCGGGAATTGGGGCTTGCCAGCGAGGACAGCAAAGTCTGCTTCATGATCTGGACGACCACGCCGTGGACCCTGGCGGCCAACCTGGCCGTCGCCGTGCATCCCCGGCTGGATTATGTCGGCCTGTCTTATGAAAAGAACGGGATTCGTTTGGTCTCGATCGTGTGCAGCGACCGCCTGCGGGCCGTTGTGGCCGCGGCGGGTCTTCAAGAGGACCAATATACGGTCAGCGCTCCGGTTAAGGGCGCCGACTTGCAGGGGCTGCGATACCAGCATCCCTTTGTCAAGACGAACCCGACAGGTCAGGATGCGTGGTTTGTCATCACCGCCGAGTTCGTGACCACCGAGGATGGGACGGGCATCGTCCATGTCGCTCCGGGACACGGGGCCGAGGACTACATGGCCGGACAGCAGAATGGCCTGGCGGTCTATTCCCCGGTCGGCGACAACGGCTGTTACGACGACACCGTGCCCGAATGGCTTCGGGGCAAGAGCGTCCTCAAAGTCGATCCGGAGGTCAACGCGCATCTGGCCCAAATCGGTTTGCTGGTCAGAGAAAGCCAGATTCTTCACAGTTATCCCCACTGCTGGCGGAGCAAGCTGCCTGTGATCTTCCGTGCGACCGAGCAGTGGTTCGTCAGCGTGGATCGTGTCGTGGATACATTCGGCAAGAGCCTGCGTCAGCTCGCCCTCGACCAGACCGGCGATGTGCAATGGATCCCGTCCTGGGGCGAAAAACGGATCCGCGGTATGCTCGAATCCCGGCCGGACTGGTGCATCAGCCGCCAGCGGGCCTGGGGCCTGCCGATCCCGTCCTTCATCAATGGACAGGGAAAAAGCCTGCTGGAGACCGACAAAGGAAAGGCGTCGGTGCTGGCCGTGGCCGCTCATATCGGAAAGAAGGGATCGGATTCGTGGTTTACCGACTCGCCGAAGGAAATTCTGGGAGATGATTTCGAGCTGCCCAACGGCTTTTCCTGGGACGACCTGCATAAGGAAGAAAATATTTTCGATGTCTGGTTCGAGTCCGGATGCAGTTGGCACAGCGTGGCCGCCGGTCATGGCTGGCCGGTCCCGGTGGATATGTACCTGGAAGGGTCCGACCAGCATCGCGGCTGGTTCCAGCTCTCGATGCTGCCGGCGCTGGGGGCGACGGGTAAGCCGCCTTTCAAGACCGTCCTGACCCATGGTTTCACCGTTGATGAAAAGGGGATGAAGCAGTCCAAGTCGCTGGGCAACTATGTCAGCGCACTGGACGAGATCAACAAGTACGGGGCCGACATCCTGCGGCTGTGGGTCGCCAGCGTGAACTATCAGGAGGATATGCGATGCAGCGATGAGCTGATCGGACGGCTGCAGGAGGCTTATCGCAAGATTCGCAACACCCTGCGCTACCTGCTGGCCAATATTGACGACTTTGAGCCGGGTATGGCGATTGCCTATGACCAGATGCTGCCCGTGGATCGCTGGGCCATGCAGCAGTTGATACGGCTGATCGACGAGGTAACCGGGGCCTACGACAGTTACATGTTCCACCGCGTGTTCGGATTGATCTACCATTTCTGTACGGTCGAAATGAGCAGCATCTACATGGATGTGCTCAAAGACCGCCTCTATTGCGACGGCAGGGACAGTCCTTCCCGCCGGTCGGCGCAGACCGTCATGCACGAGATCCTGGGCGCGGTGGTGCGGCTGCTGGCCCCGATCCTGGCCCATACCGCCGAGGAGGCCTGGGCCGCCATGAAGCACAAGCCCGAAGACACAGACAGCGTGCATGTTGCTCACATGCCCAAACCCAACCCGGCTGTCGATTACAAGGCTGAGCGGGACAAGTGGGACAAACTGATGTCCTTGCGCGATGAGGTCCTGCGTGTGCTGGAAGCCCTGCGGAAGGAGGAACGGATCAACAGTAACCAGGAAGCGACCGTCTCGATCACCCTGGCTGACAATGCCCTGTATGACCTGGTCAATGACCTCGGTACGAATGCCTTTGCCGCCCTTTGTATCGCCAGCGAAGTAACGATCCAAAAAGGAGAGACTTTCGCTATCCATGCCGACCGCAGCAGTAATCCCAAATGCGAGCGGTGCTGGAATTACTGGCCTTCGGTCGGGCAGATCGACGGGTATCCCGACATATGCGGTCGCTGTGCCGATGTCGTGCAGACCCTTCGCGGTTAAGGAAGACTGTTGTGTCCGAAACGATGGAGCACAATCTGGGGCCTCAGCCTATAATCGAGATAATGGCTGCTCATGGCCTGAAACCTCACGATGTGGTGGCGGCCTCGGAGGTGCAGATCACACATAAGATGATCTCCCGCGCCTGCAAGGGAAGGCGTCTGACTTTGCGTACACAAGCCAACGTCTTGGCCGCCGTCAACAAAGCAACCGGAAAAAGTTATACAATGACTGACTTATTCAACTATTGATCATTTGTTCGAAGTGATTCAAACCTGCAAATCTGTCTTAGAAGGATCTCGGTTCGGGCGACAGGCTTATCCGTCCTCCTGATGTTGTTATGGATTGCCGGATCCATCCTCTATTGTAATGGTGGATATAGCCTTTGCCGCGGTGACAACGCCATTTTCATCGGGCAGATAACGGAGGATTTCATCCGTCACCGCGGCGGCCAGTTGCCGCACGGCGATCTCCCGGATGGAGGCGATCTGGACCTGGGCCACATAGCGGGCGATATCGCCCTTGATATTCGGCGTCCGCCAGCCCAGGCCGCTGATGGCGCCTTCGTCGTGCGTCAATTTGCCGTTGGCGATATAGAAATTCATCACGACGATTTCGCTGGACTGCATCGGGCGGTGAAAGTTGTGGATCAGGCAGGGCACCTTTCGACCGGAGGAAGTGACAAACTCGTCCGGCGTGGTCTTGTCATGCGTCCACCCGGCCCCGACATAACAAATCGTCGGCCGATGTCCGAGCATGGTCCGGGGGCGAGCGGTATAAGCCACATACAGGCTTGCCGAAAGGTTGCTTTCCTTATTGGTGTAGAAACGGCTGACATAATCATCGTTGTCGGCCACGTTCAGAATGACCTCCGACAGCGGACGATCCTCTCCTTGCCAATCCCCCGTGGTCATCGGCATCTGCCGCAGCGGGACCGGCAGTTCGATCCTGCCCATACTGACATCTCCCACCAGCCGGTACACCAGGCCAAAACCGACCAGCAGCAGCGAAGCGAACAAATACAGCGTCAAACTGGGTTTTATCCGGGTCATTCCCAATCCCAAAAGAAATCCATACAGGATAATCCATGAAAATTATCGGTCGAGAGGACCCCCGACATGAGTTCCTTTGTGCGAAAAAAAGGAATCTGTCGTGATACGTCCTTTCTCGACGATTCTGTCGTCATTGAAGCAGAAAGCCGGCTCCTGTCAAGGGCGAATCGGCCATTCCGACGGACAGGGTCCCAGCCAGAGGTCGGCGATCCGGGCCAGATCGGACAGGGTGACCGATCCATCCGAGTCAAAATCGGCCGTCAGTGCCGGAGAAGGAGGCCGCATCATCCATTCCTCCAGAAACCAGAGCAGATCGTCCAGATCGACCAGGCAGGGCTGGTATACGCCGGGAGCGCCCGGATCAATGATAATTCCATTGCTTAACAGGTCGTTGTCCCCGCGCTGCCCATCGATAAAATGCAGCGTAATCACATTGTCTTCGATCACGGCCCCCGTCTGCCCGTCATACATGAACGGATACCAGTGGGGGCTGGGCACGGCGGCTGTCGGGCCGTACTTGTAATAGACCTGTGGGGCTGCGTCCTCCGGCAGATACAGGGTTGCCGTGGCCGAGCCGCCGATCGGCAGATCGGTGATCATGAAACTCAGGAAATCGAACAGAAATCCCCAATCCTCGGGCACATCCGGGGGCGATGGATTTTCCTGAGGCCGGACATTGGACAGTATTCCATCGGAACAGGCCGTCGTGATATACGCATATTCATTGTTCGTGGTAAAGGATGTGACGTCGTCCTGCTGCGAATCAGGGATGCCGTCGCCGTTGCCGTCATAGTCCGGATCGCTGCCATCCGGACCCTGTTCGAAGGCATCGGGTACTCCGTCATGGTCCGCATCCAAACCGGGTTGGCCATGGTAATATACCTTGTCTTCATTTTCCCGAACGATATGCACTCCCCCGGCCGGATCGATGGCGATATCCCCGGCCCACATCGCGCCTGCTCCCATATCCTGCTTGTCCCAGGAACCTGACAGATTGTTCGCATAGATCGACCTTCCTTCCTCCCTGTCCCAATAAAGGATATGAACAAAATCATCCGGTCCAATGGCAATGCTGTTTTGGCCGCTCATAAATTGCCCCAGGCTCACAAGGCTGTTACTCCAGACGCCCTCCTCTTTGACGGCATGCCGATAGTCCTCTCTGGGCTGGCCCTGTCCGCTGACATAGCTGATATGGGGACGTCCCTGGGAATCCACAACGATATCGCAGACCATGCCCTCCAGTTGGCCACCCGTCCAGTGGGTCTCGACCGGTTCGGGCGTCTGCCAGGTCCCCTCCGGCCGATTCGTGCAGTATCCAATGCCGCCGATATCCCAATGGTAATAAGCCAGATGCACAAAACCATCGTCGTCCAGAGCCATGGCGGCACGATCATACGCCGTCATCAACGTTTCGCTCGTCCAGGAACCTGTGGCGTTGGTGCAATAGATCACGGGTCCCTGTCCCGCCATGCCGTAACACATCATATAGAGAATATGGGTGTGGCCCGTCGAATCCACCTCGATATCAATCGACCAGATTCCCCATCCTTCGTAATACGTGTTTTTTTCCTCGACGATGGGGCGGCTCGTTATCACAATCGGATGCGACCACGATCCGGAACGATTATGAACATACTCCAGCCGTCGTGACTGATTATACGTGGCCCCGGTCACATCCAGTTCGATATCGTCCACGACATAAGCGATATGCACAAATCCATCTGTATCCAGCGCCAATTCCGAATACAATGCCTGTTCATAATAATAATGCGGATTGCCGACCATCCCCGGATCAGGATGCCCCGTGCCGTCAAAGACAATCTCCTTTTGCCAGCGGCCGCTGCGGTTGGAGGCATACACAACGTCATCCCAGCAGTGGACGATTGGGTAGCTGATCATCGGATCCGGATTGTAGTGATCGATCCAACGTTCCCCGTCCCGTATATAACAGAGATGCGCTGCGCCGGTCGCATCCGCGCGAACCTTCGGCTGCCGGCCATCGCCCAGGTCTTTGGAGAGAAATTCTCCGACCCTTGTGGTGATCGTCATCATATTATTGGCGGCGATAGGATCGTCCGTTCCGGCATCTGCACTTCCGCGAACACTGATCCGCCCGGCCCGCAAGGGACGAACCACGATGGTCGCCTCCCCGATCCAGCCCGGTTCCAGATCATACATGGGACAAATCACCGTCGGATATTCCTCAAGCGTCTCAAAATAGCAGGTCCCCCGCGTCCCGTAAGCGGAAACAAATTCCACCGCGTCGCTGAGTCGGGCGAATCCGGCCACTCCTTCGGCTGTCTGGGGCCCGTTATTCAGCACTTGCAATTGGTAAATCAAATACTCGCCCACCCGAACCGGATCCGGCTGATCCGTGATCGTCGCCTGCACGTCCGCTCCATCCAGTAGCTCGTAATCCAGGTAGAAGATATCCTGCTGCTCATGCCGCTGATCCGTCCAGACCACGCGGCTTCCATCGATGTCCGGCTGGTTCTGGGCGTGTTCCTCCGTCACCAGAGGCACAGTCTGCCCCGTGGCCAGATCGTACAAATAAATATCCCCATCGGGATCGTTTCGATAATCCGTCCAGACGATGGCGTTCTCGGACACGGCCGGTTCATCCTGCCGGGCCGGATCGTTGGTAATCCGCGTCTCCGTGGAGGTCGCCAGGTCATACAGGTAAATTTCATTGTCACCGTGTCGCGCATCCGACCAGACCATCCTCGTCCCACAGATCGCCAGGCCTTCCTTATACGAATTCACGTTTGTGATCTGTGTTTCCGTCTCGGTCGTCAGATCGTACAGCCATACATTGCGATACCCATCACGGTCATCCAGGCAAACGATTCGACTGCCCGAGATCGCCGGACTGTACTGCGAGCCCGGATCCTGCCAGATGACCGCCTCGCCGGGATCATCCAGATCATACATATAGACATTGGGCGGGGTTGTCCCTCGTGTGTCATGCCAGATAATTCGCGTCCCGGAGATGGCCGGATACATCTGGAATCCTCCCGCCATTGTGACAGGGGACTCGCTGGATGTGGCCAGGTTGTACATGAAAATATCATTCGTCTGTTTGAAATTCGTACCAAGCCGGTTGTCCTGCCAGACGATCCGGCTGCCGTCGATATCCGGATACCACTGGGCTTGCGGCATGGTGCAAATGGACCGTTCCATGCTCGTTCCGATATCATAAAGATAGATATCGTAATTGCCGTTTCGCGAATCCGCCCAGACGATTCGATTGCCCGAAACGGACGGCATACTCTGCGCGGAGGAGTTCGTCGTAACCCGAATCTCCTCAAATTGAGCCAATGCCAATCCCGACAAAATACAGAGCGCCGGAAAGACCGAAACTCGGATGAAAAACATCGACTTGTACATATCGCCACCTCCTGCAAAATGTCTTGTTATGCAAACCCGGGATGCCTTCTCATTGAAACTTCAATTATAGGGAAAAGGAGGGTTTTTGTCAAGCCCAAAGGCCGGATTTCGGATTCCGTCGAACCGGATGCCTCCGATGGCGTAGAAATGGCCGAAAGAAACAGGAAATCGTTTTCAGGGTCCATGAAATGCCCAAAAAACACATTAAAATCTTGATTTTCAGCGTATTTTTTACTATTACCCTGGCCTTTTCCGGATGTGACCGGAAAACCTGGGACGCCTGGCAGGATATCCAGCAGCAGGCCGCCGTTCCCGCAGAACAGGACCAGACCGAATCCGCCGCCGATTCAACAACAGCTCGGCCGCAGAAACAGCCGGCCTCGGCCGCCATACCAACCCAAACCGATCCAAAGGAACAAGCCATGACCGACAAGGTAGTCAAAAGCGATGCTCAATGGCGCAAGGAATTGACGCCCGAACAATATCAGATTCTCCGCCGCCGCGGCACCGAACGGGCCTATACCGGAAAATACTGGGACTTCAAGGGAGTGGGGCTGTACAAATGTGCCGGCTGCGGGGCCGAATTGTTCCTCTCGGATGCCAAGTTCGACTCCCACTGCGGCTGGCCCAGCTTTTTCGAAACGATCACTGAAAACAGCATCACCTACAAACGCGACACCAGCCACGGCATGATCCGCACCGAAGTGGTTTGTACCCGCTGCGGCGGGCACCTGGGACACGTCTTCAACGACGGACCCCCGCCTACAAACCTGCGCTATTGCATCAACTCCCCGGCCCTGGAATTCGTCCCCGCCGAAAAACCGAGCCCGAGCCCGACCCAAGCAAAAGAAACGCACTGACAATCAATGACCAATAGTGAATCGGGCAGCAGCCTTTTGCATCGCAAAGGGCTGGTTTTGTCATCCCCGCCAAGAGCCTGCCCCCGGCTCGAACGGGGGCGGGGATCCGGTCTTCATTTTTGAAATCTGGAATTTCAAATTTCAAATCCCCCAAATCGAAAATCGAAAATAGAAGATGGAATCCTGTTCATCCTGTAAATCGCGTCAAATTCTGAGTTTTATGATTTTTATTCTGTATTTTTGCTTTTTGATTTTTGCTCTTTGCTTTCCCTCTGTGCTTTCTCTATAGCTATTCTTCTTCCTCAAAATTCAAACACGCAAACTCCCCCCGCAATTCTTTGGCCTTTGTATCGAACGCCCGCGCTGCATCGGTCTCGCTCAGGAAGTACCCGATATGAAAAGTCCTGCCGTCATGTTGGAGTGAGGCATGCCATTTTCGGCTTCGGGCATTCCAGTACACCCCGCGATATCTCGATGTCTTCGGCGGCAGCGGGCGATTGCACATATTCTGTTGCTGCGTGCACAGCCGCAGGTTGGCCCGGGTATTGTTCAACGGATTACGGTCGATGTGATCGACGACAAGGGCCTTGCCGTCCGCGCCTTTCTGGCCGCGGGACAAACGCATAATCTCACGATGCATGAGGATCGTTTTTTTGTTTTTACAGCGGGCCGCGTAGTACGCCCCGTCACGGCCCATGGCATGCCATGTATGCCGCGACAAATTCCGATAGTCCCCGGCATCGACAAGGGCAAAGCAGCCTTTGGTCAGCGGGATCCAGCGGACGGTTTTCGGGTCGCATCCCTCGGGGACCGCCCACTCCCCATGCGCGCAGAGGATACACTTCCTCTCCTCCATCTCTCCTCCGATACCCCGGCGGAAGCCGGGGGTGAAAATAAAAGATCAAACATCAAATAGAAAAAATGCAGAGAAAAATTCAAAAAGACTTGCTCCACAGGTTCTTCCGAGCCCTTGTTTTTGCCTTTTGATTTGTCATTTTGCTGTTTTCATTTTGCATTTTGCTCTTCCTCCTCCCTCTACCCTTGCACAAACTTGCGCGTTTCGTGCGAATTTTCATACGTTTTTCCGGACGCCAAATCGATAAGCCCTTGTGAAAAAAAGAGATAAAAAAATTTCACAAAAACACGAATAGCAAGATAGTGTAAGCGCGTTTGTGCGAAAATCCTGCCCATCTTAACAGCAGAGGTAGCGTGGGTTCGGTTTTTTTCGAACCCATGCGGAAAATGGTTTTGCCACAGAGAAACCACAGAGGGAAACCAAAGAGCAAAAATGAAAGACAGGATTTACAGGAGGAACAGGGGAAATGAATGTTTTTTTCAAATCATCAATAATCAATCACTTGGCCTGTCCCCTTTTTCCAAAAGCGCCACGGGCTTCCAGCCCGTGATTCGGGTATTTCTGATTGAGTGATTTGAGGGATATTTACTTGTAACTATAACAAGATATAGATATAATACGAATGGTTTTTAGGTTTTTTTTCGTAAGGATTAAACAATGAAAAAAGTAGTTCTAACTTTATTCCTGTTGGGCAACATTGTTTATTCGAACACGGTTTTTTTCGACGGAACATTCTCCCCTGGAGACTGGTCTCTGCATGTTTTTGAAATCGGAACCGGCGGAAGTATAACCATGACTCAGCAGGCATCGGGAGGAAATCCGTCCGAATACTGCCGAGTCTATTTAACTGTTGGCTCCGATCCGGTATACAGTGTACTGGCTGGTTTCTATGAAAATATCCATGCCGTATATAATCCTCGAACCCAGGGCGCCATTACAAGCATTGATTATGAGGAAGACGGCATCATGTACCAGGGATTTGGAAGTGGCCAGATCGCCGGACCGGCATTGATCCAAAACGGAAAGGTCTATTATTACATTCATCATGCAACACACGCGCCCTTTTATTGTAATAGCCGCACCTGGGCCCGGTACTCGGCCGCCGGCCTTGTCGAAGAGGATTTTATTACTTTTTGCGAGGGTTTTCGATGTGTCAATTGGGACGACCATCCGGATTTCTCCGGAAACGGTGCACCCATTACATTTGGATTTTATCGCCATGGTTCCGCCGACCCTATGTGATCGATGGAGCAATTGACAACTGGTCTCTGACTCTGAACACTCAGGCCATTGGTACTGAGTACCTGGAAGGTCGAGTACTTGACTACGTTACTGGTGAACCGATCAGTGGAGCGGAAGTTACTTTAAATGACCAATCAGAACTTTTCTCTGGATTCAATGGGGAATTTCTTTTTGGAAACCTGGAAACAGGAAAAGTTCATTTGACCGTACGAAATCCAGGATATTATGACTCGATAGAGGAAGTGATTATAGCTCACGATTCCAATAATTATATAAACATTCTTATGATACCTTCAGTCTATATCGTAACACCCTCTTTCTCCCCTGAGGGAGGTAGTTTTGTTGATTCGATAGATGTTATCATCACCTGTGTAACCCCGGATGTTGAAATTCACTATACAACCAATGGAAATGATCCGATGGAAAGTGATCCCATCGTTGTACCAGGCGGCACAGTTCGAGTGGATCATTCTTTGATCCTAAAAGCGAGAGCGTGGGCAACCGGATATGAACCAAGTAGCATTGCCCAGGGAATATATAGCATAGATAAAGCAGACCAACAAACTATAATCTTTGGCAAAAAGAATGGGGAGGATCTAGTGTGGTTAGTAAGGAAGGCATACGATGAGGGGCCTGGTCCTAATAACTGGTGTTCGAAAAAAGTTTGTGTGGAGCTATTGGAAGATGGTCTTCATCTGCGAATACGACAAATTGAGGGTCAATGGTATTGTTCCGAAGTATTCACAAACGAATCCCTTGGATATGGAATTTATAAATTTGTTGTTGCCACGAATTCTCCCTACTTGGATCCTCAAACAGTAGTAGGATTGTTTACCTACGATAAGAATCAAGATGGTAATAAAAATGAGATAGATATTGAACTGACTCGGTGGGGCAATCCACAAAATGAATACAATGCCCAACATGCTGTTTATATTCCTAACTTGGATACAGATCGCACTAAACCGGAAGTTTTTAATAAAAAACAAATGGGTGAATCTTTTACCCTGTGAACTTTCGCACTTTTAATAATTGATTATGCTGCCGTTGCTACGGCATTGATAAGGAATTCTGTAATTCGTGCAGGTACGGTAT
>JAFGGE010000212.1 GCA_016930745.1 Sedimentisphaerales bacterium | reverse complement strand
CGCCCCAATCCACCACCCGCAAATCGATGTGGAAATGATTACCAAAAGTGGAGATTACCGTCTGACGTTCATTCTTCCGCAGCAGGCCATTATCCACAAAGATACAGACAAGCTGATCGCCGATTGCTTTGTGCAGCAGGGCCGCGGTAACCGCCGAATCGACACCGCCGCTGAGTCCGCAGATCACCGTCGCATCCCCCACCTGCCGACGGATCCGTCTTACCGTTTCCTCGACGAAATCGCTCATCTGCCAGTCGCCCGCACAGCCGCAGATATCATAGAGAAAATTCCTGAGGATATCCGACCCATGAGGGGTATGGGTCACCTCCGGATGGAACTGCACGCCGTAAAAGAGTCCATCCCGATGGCGGAGGGCTGCAAAGGGACAGGTCTCGGTCCGGGCCAGCGAAACAAAATCTTTCGACAGCTCATTGACCTGATCGCCGTGACTCATCCATACGGTGGTATGTTCCGGAAGGGAAGCCAGCAGATCGCCGGTTTCGAGGATATCCAGGCCGGTCCGTCCGTATTCGCGGCTGTGGGCCGGCTTGACATCGCCGCCGAGGATCTGCGAGCCGATCTGCATGCCGTAGCAGATGCCCAGAATCGGCACGCCCAGCGCAAATATCTTGTCGTCGCATCGCGGGGCGTTAGGGGCATAGACGCTGGCCGGTCCCCCGGACAGGATAATCCCCTTGAGATTGTGTCCGGCAAGCTCGTCGGCGGAAATATTCGGACGGACGATCTCCGAATAGACTTTGTGTTCGCGCACCCGCCGGGCGATCAGTTGAATGTACTGGCTTCCAAAATCCAGGATGGCGATGGTTTCGTGAGACATACCTGCCGGCAGCGCCTTCTTTTACCCCTCAAAAGTATCCGTCCCGTAGTAATTCGGAGATTCCTTGGTGATCATAATATCGTGGGGGTGCGATTCGGATACGCCGGCGGCGCTGATGCGGACGAATCTTGCTTTGGTCCGAAGCTGTTCGACCGTCCTTGTGCCGCAGTATCCCATCCCGGCCCGTAAGCCGCCGACAAGCTGGTATACATAATCGGCAAGTACGCCCCGGTAGGGCACCCGGCCTTCCACGCCTTCGGGCACCAGCTTGTCGGACTTATTCTGACCGTACCGATCTGCCGAGCCCTTAACCATCGCCCCGATGGAACCCATGCCGCGGTATTCTTTGAACTGACGGCCTTTGTAGATCACCAACTGGCCCGGACTTTCATCCAGGCCGGCAAATAACGATCCGAGCATTACCGAAGAAGCCCCGGCGGCGATGGCCTTGCTGATGTCGCCCGAATGGCGGATACCCCCATCCGCTATGACGGGGATATTGTGTTTGTCGGCGGCAGAGGCGCACTCCATAATCGCTGAAATCTGTGGCACGCCCACACCGGAAATGACACGGGTGGTGCAAATCGCCCCTGGTCCTATGCCCACCTTGACGGCATCCACGCCGGACTCGATCAGATCCGAGGCCGCCTGGGCGGTCGCGATATTGCCCGCAATGACATCGATGGTATGGCGTTTTTTGATCTCCCGGACGGTATCGAGCACATTCTGGGAATGCCCATGGGCCGTATCGACCACAATCACATCCACCTCAGCCTCGATCAAGGCCTCGATCCGTTCAAAATCATGAGGTCCCACTGCCGCTCCGACCCGCAGCCTGCCCCGCTGGTCACGGACGGCCCGCGGATTTTGCTGGAAACGGTCGATATCCCGCATGGTGATCAGGCCGGAAAGCTCGAACTTTTCGTTCACTAAAAGCAGCTTTTCGACCTTATGATTTTTGAGGATTTTATGGGCTTGCTCCAGTGTCGTGCCCGCCGGGCCGGTAACCAGGCTGTCTTTGGTCATGACCTGGTCGATCTTGACCGAGTCGTCTTCGAGGAATTTCAGATCGCGGCGGGTCAGAATCCCCACCAGTTTCTTGCCGTTTATAATCGGAATCCCGGAAACATTTTGTTCGCTCATCACCTCCCGGGCCCGGCTGACCGAGTCGGCGGGCGAGAGGGTAACCGGGTCCTGAATCACCCCGTTTTCGGAGCGTTTGACCTTGGCGACTTCGCGCTGCTGGGCGGGGACGGACAGATTTTTATGGATGATGCCGATTCCGCCTTCCTGGGCCAGGGCGATAGCCAGGGCCGACTCGGTGACCGTATCCATGGCCGCCGAGAGCAAAGGGATGTTGATCCGGATGTTGTTGGTCAGCCGGGTGGTCGTGTCGGCCTGGCTGGGCACGAAATCGCTCCGGGCCGGGATCAGCAGCACGTCGTCAAATGTTATACCTTCTGCAATGATTTTGTCGGCATTCATGGACAACTCCCGCCGTCGTTACCAAGGGGCTTCAATAAAATGCGAAGTATACGGCCCGGAATCCAGGCGGTCAAAGGAATTTCCACACTCTTCCTTTTAACCTTCTCGCAGAACACAGGGAATTGACTTGCTCGCAAGGTTATTCTATGATTCGGTCTGCCTTATAAAGAATCGACGCAATACGGTTGACGCGGGATTCCGTAGAGAGTTTTTTAGGAAGCGGATTATTTTTACGAAAAACATGGAAAAACAGCAGCTTCGGGAACATTTTGATCTCTTAAGCGACTGGTTCGAGGCCCAGGGCCGTATCCCCAGCGCCGCCGAGCGCAAAGCGGATTTTGCCCTGTTTCTGGTCAATGCGATCCATGTCAAGGCCTATGAGTTCATCGCTTCATCCTGCCGTGACAAAGAGGTCCTGGATCTTGGCTGCTCTATCGGAACCGGGGAAATCGTCTTGAAGGATTTTGCCCGGAAGATCGTGGCCGTCGACGATGACCAGACACGGATGGTCCTGGCCAAACAGCACGCGAGCGCACCGAATGTGGAATTCGTGTTGATGGATGCGACAAAACGCCTTTTTCCCGATGAGTCCTTCGATGTGGTCGTAGCTTTCCAGGTCATCGAACACATTCCACCGACACAGGCGGGGGCGTTTCTGGAACAGTGCAGGCGGTTGCTGCGGCCAGGAGGAACGCTGTTTTTGACCACGCCCAATCGCCGGTTTCGTCTCCGGCCGTTCCAAAAGCCTTTGAATCGCGATCATTATCAGGAATTCACCGCCACACGGCTGGAAAAAATGCTCCGGCATTATTTCCCCTCCGTGGAAATGGCCGGCATCCGAGGCCTTGACTGGATCGAACAGATCGAACGCACACGGATGCGCCGATCCGCACTGGAAGTTTATTTGATTCGACCGTTGTTTCGGTTGCTGAGGAAAACAACACCCCATCGACGCCAAAAGCAGAAAGAAAAATGGTTCTGGCTGGGACAATTCGAAACGTTTTTCGAAAAATTCGATAGCAACCATTCCTTCTTCAAGACGGCCGAGACGGATAAAGCAATTGATTTGTTTGCCCGCTGTGCGAAATAAGTCTCCGTGTGGACGGAAACGTTACCGTGCAGCGGATTCGTTAGGTTTCGAGCCGCCGACGGTATACCCGAATTGCCGCATCCCCTCCCGGCAAATCCTTTCAATACGCTCCAGATTGTCGGATCCAAAAAAATCGATCCAGGTGATCGAATGATCCCCTTTGGATTGATATTGCACGTCCACCTGATCGGAAATATCACGAACAATTTTGAAGCCGAAATGATCTATTAGTTGCAGGATACAGTACGTTTTATTCGCGACGAAATCCTCATATCGCACGAGATGGATTCGGTCGACATTTCGCTGATAAGCCTGTATGGCCATATTCCATCGTTTGGCCAGTGTCTCAATGTAATTACAGCCGGGCTCTCCAAAAAGTTTTCCTTCCAGGATATTCTTCCATAAGAGGGTAGGAATGGTATCCCAGTGTTCCGACTTCATATCCTCCAGATTTCCCGGCAGGGCAAGACGATTCAGGATGCTGCGAATGTTATCGCGGGGATCCCGTATGATAAAAAGAAACTGCGCTTGGGGAAAACACTCCAGCAAGGAATTAAGCACAAAGGTTAATCCGGGCTCTTTGACAATATCAAAGGCAAACCAACGACGGTGCTCATCGACAACCCTGGAGAGAGGCAAAATGCCTTTAAGCATGTCGATTTCCACGAGCGGATTCAGTTTATAAAAAAAATCCAGACAGACCGTTTTTCCGGCCGCCGCCGCCAGCAAGGCGGCGATCGCCGTGGTTCCGCTTTTTTGATTGCCAAGAACAAAGAGAGCATGGGGATTGGGCGAAACCGTATACCGCGTCCAAAGCCGCCTGACGCCGGTTCCCAGATTCCCTAACGGTTTTTTTATCCATTGAATGGGTCGTGTAAATCCCATATCGCTCCAATCACCCAAGAAATCCTACACCCTGCCGACTTTCCTAGTATAGGACGAAAATCGGCTTTTGTCAGGCCATCATTGAACTTTTCATCGATTTCGGATACAAGTTAATCATTGCACGGATTTGGCTGTAGAGCCTCACAAGCCAGATCGAACCTTTGCCGATATTGTGTTTCGGCGGATCGGCGGTTTACGTGCCGGATGGAAAAGTGTGTGTACACGGTCTGATTGTTTTGTCAACTTGGGAGTGTTTAGGCTTCCATAATGGGTCTGATTGCCGCAATATGTTATAAAAACGGGTCTGTCGATACCGACTTTATCAGACGAAAGGCCGAATCGTTTGCGGTCCTCCCGCGGGAAGAGGCTTCGGCTTATACCCATTTGATCTGGCCGGATCGAAATATGATCCTTATCGCTAAATGTAAGGGAAAGCCCCCCACCCAGGTCCGATATAAAAAAGGAGATTTGTTTTCTCTGATGACATTAGGATTCCACGATCTGGATTATTCCCGCCTTGAATCAGGGAAACCCCAATGTGGCGGTGGATTATGTTTTGAAAATCCCGCCCGATGGATCGAACGCAGCGAGGGGGAATTTGTCTCGCTTCTATTGGATCACCGCGCCCAGGAACTCCATATCATCAACGACCGTTTTGCCGCCCGTCCTTTCTATGCCCTGTCCGAAGGCACAACCGTGACCTTCTCGTCCAATTTGTTGTTTTTGTTTCATATGACCAGCTATACAGCCCATCCCGATCCTCTTGGATGGCTTCAGATCTTCAGCTACGGCCATACCGTCGGAAAAACCACCAATGTAAAAGGGATTTGGAAAATCAGACCGGGCAGTCATATCGTCGTGAACGATAAAGGATTGCACGAGCAACAGTATTGGAGGCTCCGGCATGATCCCCTCGACGCCGCCGATCCCGCCGAATATGCCGAACGGGTTTTTCATGCATTTCGTGACAGTGTTGTTGCCCGATCCCGCATTTTCGGCCGGGGTTTTGTCAGCCTCAGCGGGGGTCTGGACAGCCGGCTCGCGGCGGCGGCTATCCCTGCCAATTCTGACTATTCCCTATTTACATTTATAAACTCCTTTTCAGAAAAGGACAGTCCGGATGTCCGGACGGCCCGGCAGGTCGCCCAAATCCTTGGGCGGGAACATCATATCCGTCCGATACCCCCCGGAGAGGTATCTCGGATGGCCGAGATGTTGATTCGGCTTACGGCGGGCCTGGTCCCGATCCATCATCCGGCCAAGGCCTTTCAAGCGATCCAACAGATGCAGGCCGGAGCCGGATTTAAGATGGGAGGGGGGCCGGGAGATAGCCTCGCGGGAGCCTTTTGTTCCAGCTCTATTCATAATATCAATCCGAGATTTGTCCGGATGCAGGTGGAAAAGTTCATCTGTCAGAGGCGCAGACACTCATGGCGGACCCTGAGGACTTTGTTTCGGCCGGAAATACTTCAGGAGTACTTTCCACGTCTGGATGCCTCCATGCATGAGGCCTTTTCAACCCTTGCAGGACCCGCCTCCGTCCACCGGACCTCCGCCTGGGCCATGGTATTTCGCCAGCCCGCCTTCACGTTTTCCGGGCCAATTCACAATCATCCGGATGTAACCGAGGCCAGCCCCCATCTGGGATACGAATATGCCGACCTGATGCTCCGCCTGCCGGCCTCGTGGATATTCCAGAAAAATTTCTACAAATTCATGATCTGGCATTGCCTTCCCGCTTTGCGGGAGGTGATCTATGCCAACACCGGCTTGGCGCTTCCGGGAAAGATGACGGGGTATCGCCCCTCGTTTCGCAAGCAGATGACCGGCCGGGTCGAATGCCTTCTTCCCACACATCCCATGGAAGAACTCCGTCGACGCTTTCGAAAGAAGATCGCCAAAAACTCGTTTGAATACGAATGGCTCAGGACCGACGACCGGCTACTCGAGGAGGTCAGGGCAATCCTTCGCCAAATCCCTGCGATCGGCGAGTTTCTTGACATCGATTCCTGTGAGGGTTATTTTGACGATTTCAAGGCAGGCGTGCTTCATGCCAACAGCCTGGCCGACGAGGCGGAACTGATGGGGTGCTTGACAACATTTCTCTATTGGTTTCGATTTGTATCGCTTCAAGGTTGAAAGTTAATACAGGTATGCACACATCCTCCGGGAAAAAAATGCGGATCGCTTTTATTATCAATGGATTCCCACGGCTTTCAGAGACATTTCTTCTTGAGCAGATTACAGGCCTTCTGGATCGTGGTCATGAAGTGTTTATCTTCGCCAAACACATCCCGCCTCAGTCCAAGATGCATCCTTCCGTCTTTCAGTATAAATTAATGCGGCGAGTCCGGTATCATGCCGCCGTGCCGAAAAACAAAGTCCTTCGTCGTTTGAAAGCGATTTTTCTTTTCATACAAAGTTTACTCGTCGCTCCATTTCTGACATTCCGTTGCCTGTCCCGCTTATGGAGGGATCATGAACTTACAGCGTATCCAATGCTGTTTATATGCCTGCCTGTTCTGTGGAAACGCCCCGACATCGTCCATTGTCATTACGGGCCGAACGGCAAACTCGGAATGGCCGTAAAAAAAATGGGCGGGACAAAACGAGTGTTAACCACGTTTCATGGATACGACGCCAATTGTTACCCCAGCGAAATGGGCCCTAATGTGTATAAAGAGTTATTTCTGCAGGGCGATGCATTCACCGCCAATACGGAATTTACAAAACGTCAGATGGTCAATCTGGGATGCGAAGCGCACAACATCCGCGTACTTCCCGTGGGTTTGCCTATGACCGAATTTACCTATAGTGCGCACTCTATCGGACCCGGTCTGCCGGTTCGGATTCTGATGGTCGCCAGATTGGTGGAGAAAAAAGGACACTTGTTTGCTTTTCAGGCCCTGTCCCATGTGATAAAAAAACACAAAGGCCTCGAATATATCCTCGTCGGAGAAGGTCCCCTGGAGAAAGAATTGAAGCAACAGGTCCAATTGCTTGGACTGGAGCCTTTCGTTCGTTTTGAAGGGGGATTGTCGAGAGAACAGGTTCTCGAAGAATATAAAAAGGCTCATATTTTTCTTTTGCCCAGTGTAACCGCGGAAAATGGCGATAAAGAGGGGCAGGGCCTGGTCCTTCAAGAAGCACAGGCTATGGGCCTTCCTGTCGTTACGACAAACCATAACGGAATCCCGGAAGGTGTTTTGGAGGGACAGTCCGCTTTTCTGGTCGACGAATGGGATGTAGACGCTCTTTCTGAAAAAATCTGTTTCTTGATCGAAAATCCGCAGCAATGGGAAAGAATGGGACAGGCGGGTCGTAGTTTTGTCGAACACAAATATGATATCACCCGGTTGAACGATTGCCTTGTGGAAATCTATCGGAGCTTGCTTTCGAAGTAGAGGACGAACAGGGTTTGTATAAACAAGCCGTTCCATTGTGCCGATAATAATGTATCTGGATTTTATAGCTTGATTGGGTATTGCATATGAAAGCCCTGATCACCGGCGGGGCCGGGTTCATTGGTTCGCACCTGGCCGAAACACTGCTTTCGATGGATCACGAAGTGGTCGTGATCGACGATCTCAGTACGGGAAGAAGGGAGAATCTGGACGCGGTCTTTTCCCATCCGAAATTTCATTTCGTCTACGACAGCGTCCGCAATCCCCAGACCATGCATCTTCTGATTCAGCAGGCCGATGCCGTATTTCACTTGGCCGCGGCGGTGGGGGTTCAGCTCATCGTGGACGAGCCGGTGCGGACCATCGAGACCAACATCCATGGCACGGAGGTGGTCCTGAGCGTCGCCAACAAGTTTCGAAAAAAGGTGTTTTTGGCCTCCACCAGCGAGGTCTACGGCAAAAGCGAAAAAGTCCCGTTCCAGGAAGACGACGACTCGATCCTGGGCAGCACCCGGTTCAGCCGATGGTCGTATGCGTGCAGCAAGGCCATCGACGAGTTTCTGGGGCTGGCGTATTTCGAACAATATGGATTGCCGGTGGTCATCGGACGTTATTTCAATACCGTCGGACCGAGACAAACAGGGCAATATGGGATGGTCATCCCGCGGTTCGTCGACAGGGGATTGCGCCATGAACCTCTGCTGATCTACGGTACGGGCAAACAAAAACGATGTTTTGCCTATGTTCAGGATGTGGTCGAGGCCACCGTCTCTCTGATGACCTGCGATACTGCTCCGGGGCGTGTGTATAATATCGGTTCCACGGAGGAAATTTCCATCGAAGCATTGGCCGATTTGATTATCCGGATGACCGACAGCCGAAGCGAAAAACGGTTTCTCTCGTATGAACAAGCCTACGGAAAACCATTCGACGATATGATGCAAAGAACCCCGTGCCTGAAACGCATCGAAACCATGATAGGGTACAAACCCGGCCACAGCCTTCAAGAGACCCTTCAGCGAATCATAGACTATGCGCGAAATCGGCATAGAGCGTAAGATAAACCGCGGGAATCCGACGTATGAACAGGCAAACGGCGAGTGTGGTCATCCCTGCTTATAATGCCGCCGACTGTATCGGCGAGGCGATCCAAAGCGTTCTGGCCCAATCCCGCTCCCCGGAAGAAATTATCGTTGTCGACGACGGTTCGACGGACCAGACGGCCGGGGTCGTACGAAACTATCCGTCGGTTCGCTATATCCATCAATCCAACGCCGGCGCCGCGAAAGCAAGAAATACGGGCATTCTGGCGGCCACAGGGGAATGGATCGCTTTTCTGGATGCCGACGATCGATGGCTGCCCGATAAATTGCAACGACAATTGGACTTGGTCGCCTCCTGTCCTGAACTGCGGTGGACTTACGGTAATTTTTGGATCCACGATCAGAGCGACGGGAGAAAATGGCTTGCTCACAATGCACAACTTGCATTGGACTTTTCTAAAAAAGGGGATTTTTTTCCGAATTACCTTCCTGCGTATGCTGCCGGACTGTCCGTCCAGACGCTTACGTTGCTTATCAAACGTCAGACACTTCTGGAAATAGACATGTTCGATCCGAATCTGTCCTGGGCTCAGGATGCGGATCTGGCCCTGCGGTTGGCGTATCGATATCCTTCCGTGGGATATATCCCCGAACCTCTGGCATGGTATGAACACCGCCGCCCGGGCAGCATCGCCTCTCGAAATCGAACCAATGTGAATTTACGGTGCGATTTCATAACCCGGCATCTGGAGCTTTCCCGGAGGCATGGCTGCCTTGCGGCATTCCAACCGTGCGCTGTTCGATTGGTGCAGCGCTGGATCCGGGAAATCGCCACGCTGGATCCAGGGACCGATACGAGCCGGTTCCTGCAAGAGTTTCCCGACTTTCTGCCTGCCCATCTCCGCAGGGAAATCTGGCTTCGAAGACGATTGGGACGTGTGGGATCATGGTGCGTGGACCGTTATTTCCGGGTAAAAAACCGAATTCGTCGAACGAAAAAAAGCTGAAGAATTCTGAATGAAAATTGCGTTTCTTGTCAAGCTGTTTCCCGCCATGTCCGAGCGTTTTGTGATCGATCAGATTGCAGGACTTCTGGACCTGGGATTGGATGTGAGAATATTCGCCGAATATAATCCCGGCGATTCGAAAATGCATACTGCCGTACAACACTACGATCTTTTGAAGCGAACCCGATATATTCCCTCGATACCGGTCAATAAAACCATTCGCCGGTTCAAGACCCTTGGCCTGCTTTGCCGCGGGTTTGTGACGCATCCTGTTTTTACCGTACAAGCGTTATACCACAATCTGAAGGCGGAAAGCGGATTCAGCTATCCCGCTCTGTATTATGCCCTGACCCTGGCCGGTCGGCGGTTCGATATCCTGCACGCCCATTTTGGTCCGTCCGGCAATATTGGTGTACTCCTTCGAAAGCTGGGCATCGGACGCAAATTGGTGACCACCTTCCACGGCTATGATGTTACAGCATACACCCGCCGATATGGCGATGTCGTATATCGGGAACTGTTTCGTCTGGGAGATGTGTTTACGTACAACAGCGAAGCTACCAGGGACAGGCTCAGGGTGTTGGGCTGTCCGCAGGAGAAAATGGTAAAATTGCCGATGGGAATCGACGTAGAGCGGATTCCATTCCGTGCACGACAAAAGAAGGCCGGCCAACCGGTACGGATCCTCAGTGTGGGCCGGCTGGTCGAAATGAAAGGCCGGGAATACGCTCTTCGCGCGATTGCGCAAGTGCGCCGGCAATTCCCGAATATCGAATATACTATCGTCGGCGACGGTCCGCTGCGGGAATCCCTGGAGCTTCTGATAAAGGAGCTTGAATTAAACCGTATTGTGCACTTTCTCGGGTGGGTGGATGACGACGCCCTGGATCAGCTTTATCAATCCTGCGATCTTTTTTTACATCCCAGCGTGGTCGATTCAGCAGGTAATATGGAAGGTCAGGGGCTGGTGCTTGTGGAGGCTCAGGCCTACGGCCTGCCGGTCATTGCCACTCGGCATAACGCCTTTTGCGAGACGGTGATGGATGGGATTACAGGGTTTCTGGTGGAAGAACGAAATGTAGAATCGCTGACGGAAATACTCGGACAAGTACTGACGGATAACCACAAATGGGCTCAACTAGGGTATGCCGGCAGAAAGCACGCAGAAACCTATTACGATCAGAAAAAACTAATCCCTGTGTTGCGGGGTCTTTATGCCGATATATAGTATGCCAAATTCATTTCGACAGATCGGGCCGAGACAAAAAAAGGCCCTGTGTTTCAACACAGGGCCTTTTTTGACTACTCAAAGAGAAGCGGAACGAGTCTGTTACGGTTGACACACATCGTCGTTCATGAGCACTGAATCTTCCGCAATGGCAGGATCGAGCGTATTAAAATCAGGGGTAATCACATACGTCGCTGGATTTGTAATGCCCTGTCGAACATCTGCCACAAGACCAGCAGGCCGCTGGATAGTATAAATGTTGTCATGCTTTACGCCGCAATCCGATTCTTTCTCATAGCTGGAATGGCCGTCGCCGTAGAGGACATTTTGTCCTTCTCTGGCGTGCGGGTAGGAATTGGCTCTCTGGATCTCCCATTTTGCACAAGACCGAGCCCAATAATCCCCAAGTGGGGAAATGCGACCAGTCCAGTTCGTTTCGTTAGTACCGCTCGAATTTTTACTTAACTTCGAGTCGAACCAGGGGCTTTTATCGGCCATAACCGCAAACGATGCCGTTGCCGTCCCGCCGGCAGCATACCGTCCATACGGATCATGGAAACTGTAACTGACGCAATTGGTCGGTCCCGTGCCTATTACAGCAGTGCTGCCCTTATCTATGCTGCCAAAATCCCATAATTCAACCAGGTCGAGATCGTTGTCATTCCTGCCGTCAAAGGCTGTCTGTCCGCCGGCTGTACAAACGAAACTCTTGGGACTGACATCCGCTTCACGCACCAGCAGATACAAACTTGCACCTATGGTAATCTCTGTAGTACCGACGGCTCTCCATGGGTCCGTGGGAGACTGCCATCCGGCAAAACTCGTGTTCCAGGTTAAACCGCTGATACCGGCGCCCTGTCGTGTGAACTGATCTTCGTAGTCATTGGCGTACACCGACTGGGCCGTTCCCAGACCTTTCAGGTTGGTGCCGCAGACCACGCGCTGGGCGATCTTCTTGACCTTGTTCAAGGCCGGCATGAGGATCGCCAACAACATGGCTATGATCGCGATAACGACCAATAGCTCAATGAGCGTGAACCCTTTCTTCTTCATTTTCGTTCTCCTTTCAGGTTTTTGAAATTTGTTCATCGTGCCGCCTCCGGCCACACTCCACAAACGATTAGTGCTGGCTTTGCACCCCACAAGGGCGCAATACATTCTGTGTGATTTTGATGAACAAATTTCGATCTTTCTCTTGCCCTTTCAACGCGCGGAGGCGAACATAACCCTTTACTATACCGCTAGTTGCGCAATAAAATTGGTCACAACAAAAGCACAATTCCATCGCCAGAGCATTCGCATCCATCATAGACGGACACGTTTGAGATGAAGATCGGAAGGCGGGTTCAAAGAATGACACTTGCTATTTTATGATGGCTGTTAAAGTATTTGTATTAAATGGCGAACCAGCCTAACCTTCTTCAGCCATTACTCTCTAGTAAACAGACTACCACACTCTTATTGCGCTGTCAAGAGCCAATCTTAAATTTCTCTAAAATTTCTACGACCCCAAATCCTGTCTGTTCATTACAATTGCCGTTTTCATGACGAGCCAAGGGACGACATTAAAATTGGCGAAAATAATGGCGAATCTCGGGACGGCTCTTTCTCTTGATCCAGCCGTTTTGGCCTTTTGCGGGAAATGGCCGGCAAAGAGCGTCCCTCCCGGCCAGACGAAAAACAAGCCCAACAGGAGTCAAGATCAGGTAATAAAATAACGCCAGCACAAGAAAACCAAGAATTATCCCGATGGGGGCCGTTATGAGACTCATTCCTACAAAAATCAACCGTCCCATTCTGGGTAAAAACCGGCAAATCAGTACAATAAACAATCCGGAGATGGGCAGGACAAGACACCATTTCCATTCGATTCCTTTGTTAAAATGCAACACGACTGCCAAAATGGCAGTCGCCACCAGGGATATCCACCCGAATTGCTTAAGGACCTTATTCGACGGAGTCCAGTTAATCTCTACCAAAGACATGGGCTAATCCAATTCAAATTGGGCTTTATATTCATCCACATCATGCCTTGCCTGGGGCTGTTCGTCTTTATAGAGAATATGGTTCTCCATCACCAGGACATCCATATGGGTCGCCATGAAACATCGATAGGCATTTTCAGGAGTACAGACGATCGGCTCACCCCGGATGTTAAAACTGGTATTGATCACGACCGGACAGCCTGTTTTCTCATAAAACCGGCTTATCAAAGCATGTAATCGGAGATGACGGACCGGATCGACTGTCTGGACTCGAGCCGAATAATCTACGTGGGTGATAGCCGGAATCTCGCTGCGTTTCGATTTCAGCTTGTTGAGCCCTTCCAATTCCGGCGGCATGTCGAGTCGTTTCTCCTCTCGGACGGGTGCGACCAGCAGCATATAGGGGCTGTCCTCCTCGTGCCGCATCTGGAAATACTCATCGACATGCTCCCGCAGGATACAGGGGGCAAAGGGCCGAAATGATTCGCGGAATTTGATCTTCAAATTCATTACCGACTGCATCTTTTCGCTGCGGGCATCCCCCAGAATGCTTCGATTGCCCAGGGCCCGCGGGCCATATTCCATGCGTCCCTGAAACCAGCCGATCACCTTTTCGGAAGCGATCAGATCGGCTACGGTCTCCATCAATGAATCGTCGTCCATCCGATGGGACCGGGCTCCTGCCGAATCCACAAATTCCTGTATCTTCTCATTGGTGTAGGCCGGTCCCAGCAGGGATCCCGTCTGGAAATCCTTTCCATTACACGGTCTTTCCTTGCCCAGTAATTGGTGCCAGACGAATAATGCCGCTCCCAGGGCCCCCCCGGCATCCCCGGCGGCCGGTTGAATCCAGATGTTTTCAAACGGACCTTCCCGCAGGATTCGACCGTTGCCAACACAGTTTAAGGCCACGCCTCCGGCCAGAACCAGGTTTTTCATTCCGGTTTCCTTATGCACGTGGCGACACGCCCGAAGCATGATCTCTTCGGTTACCGCCTGAATCGAGGCGGCCAGATCCATTTCCCGTTGGGTAATCGGATCTTCCGGTTTTCGACGGGGCCCTCCAAACAAATCAGCAAACCTGCGGCCTGTCATGGTCAACCCATAACAGTAGGGAAAATACGTCATGTTCAGACGTATGGAGCCGTCTTCTTTGATATCCACGAGTTCTTTTCGGATCCGATCGGCATACTTGGGCTGCCCGTAGGGGGCAAGCCCCATGAGTTTGTACTCCCCCGAATTCACCTTAAAGCCGGTAAAATAGGTAAACGCCGAATAGAGCAAGCCCACCGAATGGGGAAAGTGCATTTCATGGGTGATCTCGATCCGGTTGCCCCGCCCGAATCCGTAACTGGCCGTAGCCCATTCGCCTACCCCATCGAGGGTCAGAATCGCCGCCTCCTCGAAAGGCGAGGGGAAAAACGCGCTGGCGGCGTGCGACTCGTGATGCTCGCAGAAGACGTATTGGCCCTTATAACCGTGGTTCAGGGCCTTATCCATCTCGCGGGGCAGATGGAGTTTTTGTTTCAGCCAGCCGGGCATCCCCTTTAAAAACTGTCGGAATCCGATGGGGGCATACGCAATCCACGTTTCCAGAAGCCGTTCGAATTTGACCAGGGGCTTTTCGTAGAAAACCACATGATCCAGTTGGTCGGAGGTTATTCCTCCTTCCTGAAGACAATACTCCACTGCATGGGTGGGAAATCGGGCGTCATGTTTGATGCGCGTAAATCGTTCTTCCTGGGCGGCCGCGAGGATGCGTCCGTCCCGGACCAGGGCCGCCGCACTGTCGTGATAGAACGCTGAAATACCAAGGATATTCATTATCTTGCTCTACAGTCACTTTTTTTGAATCCTACAGCTTCAATTGCGCATCGGCCTTTATTATAAAGACTCTCGCACAGAACTTCCATCATCTAAGATATACTTGCCATTTTTTTGTAAAAAAAGTAAAATACAAGTTTATCAGTGTTAATAAACAAGATTTTCAAAGACCTCCAATCAAGGAATTTTTGATGTCCGTCTTTTCTTTCTCCGTCACAAGAAACAAAACTATTGGAGTTTTCATGATTATTGCAGGTCTGATCTCGAATCCATGGTTAATTCGTTTTTTCTTCCCCTCTTTTGTTGGCGAAACGATGGCCTTAAAAAATCAAATTCTCCTTATTTTAGGCGAAATAGTATTATTATTTTTCGGAGTCTCCTGGTTCCGTGCGAATACTCCGACAAAAGTTCGTTATATATACTTCAAGGCCATTTCTATTGGTTTGGTCATTGTATGCATCGAGCTCTTTCTTCAGTTGTTCTTGTCGCTGATACAACCTCCAAGACCGGATTGGCGTTTATCCGTTCCCCAGTATCGTGACAAACAATGGGCGGCCCAGTTTTTTTCTGAAGTATCACAGAGCAATCATCAAACTGAATTCGCCCAACATGTCGGATGGATTCGGCGGAATTTTCATGGTACATACATCAATATTGACAGCCAGGGCGCCCGAAAAACATGGAACCAGTCAGACCGACCGACAAATCAGGATAAGATAGTATTCATGTTCGGCGGCTCCACCATGTTTGGACTCGGTGCTCGAGATGACCGGACTATCGCTTCTGACTTCTCACGTTTACTGAATGAGAAACAGCAGGAATCATATTTTGTATATAACTTCGGACAACCTGCATATATCTTCTTCCAGGAGTTGATAAAACTAATTGTTTTACTTCATGATGGTTACCGACCACACTATGTTCTTTTTTATAATGGCGCCAATGAAATTTATGGCTCTTATCAATCGGGGAAAGCCGGTGTTTATTTGAATTTCGAACAGATTCGTCATAAGGTCGAGGACGAACCATCTTCGGCAGTCGGGTATTTTTATCGAGGATTCACCAGAACAATTGATTCCAGTAAAATTTACCAGGCCATTGATCGTTTGTCACAACAATTCGAGAGAAACAGCCTTCGGGAAAAGGCCGTTCGTTATTCGGACCAACAGCTTAGAATCCTGGCAATGGAGGTGGCGGACGATTATGGGAAATCTATCCAGCTTCTTCAAAAATTGTCTGAAAGTTATGGATTCGAATACATCTGTTTCATGCAACCCCTTCTTTGCCTTGAAGAAGAGCCGATCGAAGATATTTCACTGTTGGGTGATCCTTCAAGGATTCAAGATCCGGCTTTTCGAAAATTACATCATTACGTCTATGAAGAAATGCGAACAAGGAAATTCGACCGCGTAGTAGATATCTCGGACACGTTGCAAAACAGAACCACCCCCATTTTTTATGATTTTTGTCATATTTCGGAAGAAGGGGAAGCTTTAGTGGCAGAACGATTATATAAAGAGTTTGTTTCACGGACCCTCACGCAATAAACACAAAGGGAAAGGCGTACGAATGGCTCTGGTCTTTTTCAATGGAAAGACCTGCGAAGTTGAGAGCGCGAAGGTATCGGCGTCGGACAGCGGTTTTTTGTACGGGATCGGCCTGTTCGAAACCATGCGCTGCACGGGCGGACGGGTCTTTGCCGTAGAGGACCATCTGGATCGATTGCTGGCCAGCGCCGTGGCCCTGGAAATCGGTCATTCTTTTGAAAAGATATTTTTAACCAAAGCCATCTATCAAACTCTCGATGCGAATGGACTTACCGAGGCCCGAATCCGCCTGACCCTTTCCGCCGGCGTGATGCATGCATCGAAACCCGAACCCACCCTGCTGATCACCGCGGCCAAGCTGGAGCCATATCCCCAATCGTTTTATGACAAGGGAGTAAAAGTCATCCTGACCGATTACCGGCAGAATCCGGATGATCCGACAACGGGGCACAAGACAACCAACTTTTTCGCCCGGCTGATGACGTTGAACGCCGCCCACAAGAAACGGGCTTGCGAGGCGCTGTGGTTTACTCCGCAGGGATTGTTGGCCGAAGGCTGCATCAGCAATGTCTTCCTGGCCAAGGATACGATTTTATATACGCCCCGGCTGGAAACGCCGGTCATGCCCGGCATCGCCCGAAGGCATGTCCTGCAACTGGCCCGGGAGATGTCGATGGACATTCGAGAGACGGATTTGACGATCACCCGGCTGCTGGAGGCCGATGAGGT
>JAFGGE010000017.1 GCA_016930745.1 Sedimentisphaerales bacterium | reverse complement strand
TGTGGCACTCTTGATACCGAAAGGCAAGAGTAACAGAGAACACAAACCAAACCTAAATGTAGGAACTATATTATGTCTACTCGACATGAATACAGGCCGATTGTGGTTAAAAGATTTCCCTTTTTTTCTACGATTGTGCTGGGAATCAGCGCCTTTCTGATCACATGCGTGATCAGCGGGACGGTTCTGCTGGTGTACGGGATCCATGTGGCCAGCGACAAAACCGAGGATCTGTTCTCCCTGGCCGAGAAAACAGTACAGACGCTGCCCGACCTGCACAAAGCGCTGCCGCCGGTGGTGGCGGATGTATTGAATGATCGCCGGGAGCCGGACTATATTCGTCAACTCGACATTCAAGCACGTTTGGAAGCTGTCCCCGGATCGCCGGAGAATGTTCGCCTGGCGTTCGAGGTTGACAATAAAGGCCAGGAAATGGTTACTTTACTGGCGCTTCGGGTGACGGTACTGACAGCGCAGAATCAGGTAGCGTATGAGACGACGCACTATGCTGTTACCCCGGTTACGGCCGATCATGAGTGGAAAGGACCCTTGTTACCGGGGTCGCACAGGCGTCTGATCGGTTCCTATTGCCGCCGAGGCCTTTCCGTTGATCTGCAGGAACTGAGAACGGAAGTGGAAGTCACGGATATCCGCATCTGGAACGGCCCTCAGAATCCGCCCGCTGTTACGGAAACATAAGCCGACAAAATCAAGCTGTCGGTTTTTCGGGAAAACCGGATTCGTCGGATATTCAGACCGCTCTTTGCAGGGCAACGGCATATCGGCTTGTTTTTTCGTCCTCCTGCGTGTACAATAGCGGTATGAGTGTGGATCAACACGATGCCAGGACAATCTATTGCCGGATGCTGGGGCATGAGGTGCCCTTTTCCTATTGCAGGCAGGGGGCTTCTTCGCAGCCATGCCGAAAGATTTTCGATTGCTGGTTTCAGACCTTCGATATTGAGACATTCATGAAAGAGCATTTTTCCGAACAGCAAATTCAGACGATCCTGACCCCGCCGAAGCCCAAAATGGCCAGTCTGATCGAACTCATTCAGAAGGCGCAGAATCAAAATCCAGAGTAACGTTCCAGCATAGGGAGAAATCTGCGGTTGCGTTTTCTGTCGCTTACAGCTCCCAGCCTTTGCGGTATTCACGGTAGAGGTACTTGTTCGCCTCGGAGGAGTTGGTGATTTTCATGGTTTCGCTGTCGAACAGCACCTTCCTGCCGGCCCGCAGGGCAACGGTTCCCAGATTGACGGCATCAGTAATCGCTCCGGCGTTCAGGAAACTGCCCGGAGAGGGCTCGCCCCCCCGGCAGGCGTGCAGCCAGGGATTGTGTCGTTCGCCGCGTCCGCCGGTCGGGGCGGGGGCCTCGTCCAGCGACAGGGGCTTTTGCTGTCCGTTGGCGAACAGTTGTGGATTCTGACCATGAAAATCGGCCAGAATCGCGCCTTTATCGCCGACAAACAGAATCCCTTCCGGATCCATCCCGATATTGTGTTGTTCGAGCTCATCGGGCAGGCGAGGTTTCATGCCTCCATCGTACCAGAATAGATCCAGGGCCGGCATATCCTGTCGGGCGGCGAATTGAAACCGCAGTGCACATCCTGTTGGATAGGAAAAATCATTGTTTACGGTTCTACTGACATTATCGGCGATCATGCAGGTGTGGGTGGCCCAGGCCTGGGCGCTGAGAGGGGCGTGCAGTTGCAATTCCGTAAATACCGGCCAGAGGCTGTAAATGCCCATGTCGGCCATCGAACCGCCGCCAAAATCATACCAGCCGCGAAATACCGTGTGCGTATAGTGCGGGTGATACGGACGGGGCAGGGCCGGTCCGAGCCACAGGTCCCAGTCGAATCCGTTTGGGATCGGAGGACGGTCCGTGGGGATTTGGGTATATTGCGGCCAGACCGGGCGGTTGGTCCAGTTGTGCACCTCGCGCAGGGGACCGATGACTCCCTGTTTGATCTGTCGGGCGATCCGTCCATTTCCGGTTCCGCTGCCGTAGGCCAGCAGGTGTGTAGCCACCTGGGTCTGACGGGCGGTTTTGAGGACCAGCCGACCCTCGTATAGCCGGTTGGCGATCGGTTTGTGCATCAGGACATGCTTGCCTTTTTTCATGGCCGCGATCGAAATCGTCGCATGCAGATGATCCGGCGTCATCACTTTGACCGCATCGATATCCTTCTCGTTTTCCAGCAGCTCGCGAAAGTCGGCATAAGCGGAACAACCCTTAAATTTGTCGGTTTTTCTGTGGTTGGCGTAATACGTCTGGACGACTTCGCGGCCGACCTCTCTGCCCCCGGGACAGCCATCGTCTCCCTGCCTCCAGGAGGGGTTATCCAGATACCTGCGAATCTGGTTTCGAATGCTGTTTTTGCCCCATTCCACATAATCGCTGCTGTCTTTATTCGGATCGCATACGGATACGATTTGAATACCCGGCTCGGCAAGCAGACCTCCCAGTTCGTTGAATCCCTGCGTACCCATCCCGATATGGGCCAGAGTAATCTTATCGCTGGGAGCGATATTGCCTCTGGCGCCCAGGACATAGTGCGGCACGATAGTGAACGCGCCCGACGCGGCAGCCGATCCCATAAATGTGCGGCGATTCATATTTGTCTGCATTGGAATACTCCTTGTATGGAAGAGATTATAGCACTTGGCTGCCCTCTTATTTCAGCTCCTTGATGTAGAGGTTCTTAAACTGCAGCAGGCTGGGCGGACTGTTCCATTGTCCGTCGCGCTTGCCGCCATGGTGCTGCAGGGCGATGGGACCGTTTGGGGCCATGCCCGGAAGCTGTGCCCTGTCGATCACTTTAATGCCGTTTAATACTACGGTGACCCGGTCGCCCTTTACGGTGATTTCGAATCGATTCCATTGCCCGACGGGCTTGTCGGCCTGGTGGCGGGGAGTCACCCCGGCGCGAATCTCAGGCGGCATGGTATTATCCATTCGATACCCATAGAATTCGCCGGAACCGATGGGCCAGCACCAGATATTGACCTGGTTCTTCCCGGCGCCGCGCAGAAAGATCCCGCTGTCGGAATCGGGCAGGGCCAGCTTCATTTCCTGGCCCTTGGTATCGCGGGCGTGGGTGCCGTCAGGCAGGATATAGGGCACATTCGGATTGATGTACGGCGTCTCCTTGATGCGCCAGTCCACGCGAAGCACAAAATCCCTGAAATCCTCGGTGTGCCAGAGGTTTTTATCTCCTTTGGCCTCGCTCTGGGCATCATAGTCGATCACGCCGTCAATGACCTTCCAGTGTCCGTTGTCGCCTTCAGGCACTTTCCATCCGGTAAAATCCTTTCCGTTGAAAAGAGCCCTGAAACCCGGAGGAGCGACGTTGTCCTTTTCCTGTTTCTGTGCGCCGGCCTGGGAATACAACGCCAGACCAAGAAGGATCCCTATAATTACGATCACTGCCAGAATTCTTTGTGCCGTCATTGTCGGACCTCCCGAATACTTTTGTCTTTTTCTATGACCTTTTGGCTTTGTGTTTTGCGAAACGCCGTAAGTTTATCGGCCAGGGCCGGATCGGCCAGGGCCAGGATCTGGACGGCGAAGATCGCGGCGTTGACCGCCCCGGCCTTGCCGATGGCCATCGAGGCGACAGGGATGCCGGGGGGCATCTGTACGGTGCTGAGCAGGGCGTCGAGACCGCAGGGGCCGGAGCTGGCCTGAAGGGGCACGCCAATGATCGGCAGCAGCGTTCGGCCGGCCAGGGCGCCGGCCAGATGAGCGGCCATGCCCGCGGCGGCGATAATGACCTTGATCCCCCCGGCGGCGGCGTTGTCGGCGAAATCGGCCGCGACATCGGGGGTGCGGTGAGCCGAAATAATCCGGACAATCGGATCCACGCCGAATTCCCTGAGCTGCTGGATGCAGGATTCCATTACGGTCAGATCGCTGTCGGAACCCATGACCACCGCGACCGGCGATTTTACCTCTGTTGTCATGCTTTTCCTCGTGACAAAATGAACCATCCTGTTAGAGTGACATACATAGAATAAGCTGATCATATCGGATGCGAGGCTTTTTTGCAAGCGGGAGGCAGAATATGGCGATTCGAAAACCGGTTGTGGCGGGTCAGTTTTATCCCGGCTCGGCGACCCAATGTCGTCAGGAAGCCCAACATTATCTGGAAGCCAGAGCGATCGAAGTCGATCTGCCGCAGCGCATTGTCGCCGGGATCGTCCCTCATGCCGGCTGGATGTTCAGCGCAGACCTGGCGGGGATGGTATTTGCGGCGATTCGACAAGCCAATAAAGGAGTGGATACGTTTGTGCTCTTCGGCGCAGCGCATCGTTATTACGGGACGGGCCCGGCGGTGTATGATACGGGCGTCTGGGAGACGCCGCTTGGGCAAGTGGCCGTCGATGAGGAACTGGCCGAGCGGATTGTGAATGAGACTATCGCTGTCGCTGCCCCTGAGGCCCATCGCGGTGAGCACAGCATCGAAGTCCAGCTTCCATTGCTTCAAACGCTCTGGCCTCAGGCTCGCATTGTGCCTATCATAGTGCCCGGGACCTGTGATGCAGCGCAACTGGGAGAGCAGATTGGCCGGGTCATGGCGGAGGAAAAGGAAAAATCCATCGTCTGTATCGCCTCGACGGATCTGACCCATTACGGCCCGCGATACGGATTCGCCCCGGCCGGAACAGGAGCCAAGGGCATCGCTTGGGCCAAAGAAGTGAATGATATGGAATTTATAAAATCTGCGCTGGTGATGGAGGCGCAGGCGGCGCAGGCAACCGGACTCAAAGAGTATAGCGCCTGCGGGCCGGGCGCTGTCGCCGCGGCGGTGGGAGCAGCAAAACGACTTGGTAAAACGGAAGGCATCCTGCTGGCTCATACGACCAGCAGCGAGGTCATGCAGGATCGGTTCGGCGAATCCAGCTCCGAGTCGGTCGGTTACGCGGCGATTGTGTATTGAAAATAAAGCATATACCTTTAGGTGATAATTCCGAGTCCTGCTTTCTTGTAAAAAAGGGAAATTCATGGAGCCGTTCAAGGTTGTCTATCTGGCAGGACTGGTAATCGGCTCAATGATTCGCGTGATCTACACAAGGGGCCTCCGTCGTAAGAAAGGAGCACCGACTCGTCGAGAATCCCTATTGGTCTTTCTTTTTATGATTACCTGGGGAATATCTCAGATTCTGGCGCTTGTGTATTGCGTAACGGATCGTCTTTCGTTTGCGGATTATTCACTGCCGATCTGGCTTCAAGGGATTGGGGCGGGTTTGTACGTTGTTTCGATCGTATTGCTATGGCGGTCTCATGCGGACCTGGGCCGTAACTGGTCGGCCACTTTGCATATCAAGCAGGATCATTCCTTGATCATCTCCGGCGTATACAAACACATCCGACATCCGATGTATACAGCGCATCTGGTTTGGTCGCTGGCGCAGGCCCTGCTATTGGCCAACTGGCTGGCCGGTCCGGTCGCTCTGGCTGCAATACTCGGCTTTATCGCGCTCCGGATCCCTCGCGAAGAACAACTCATGCTGGAGCAATTTGGTGACGCCTATCGTGAATACACAAGGCGCACGGGGCGATTGTTTCCCAGATTTGTACATTGAATCTTTCTTCAAGTCCTCTGGAAATCGGCGGTTCGATCCGGTAGAATGGATTGCCGTCGTCTGGTGAATATAAGGAAATCGTTTGGCAGGAGAGAATGATGAGTCCATATCTTCATCGTCAAGTTGTCGGACTAAGGGAAATCTTTTTGTCTGTCCTTGCGCTGTGCATGATAACACCCCGGGTTCTATTCGCGGCGGATGCTTCGGTCCGCCCTGTAGAATTGCGGTGCGAGTATCTGTCGAATCCGTTGGGGATCGATATCGTCAAACCGCGACTAAGCTGGCGGCTGGAAGCGGTCGATCCGGACAAACGCGGTCAGAGGCAGACGGCCTATCATGTCCTTGTTCATGACGCAGACAAGGAGGAGACGCTATGGGATTCCGGCTGGATCAAGTCGGAGGAGTGCACGAATGTCGAGTATGAAGGCAAGGGCCTTTCTTCCCGTATGCGGTGCGCATGGAAGGTGCGGGTGAAGGATGAACAGGGGATCGAATCGGATTGGAGCGAACCGGGGCGATGGACGATGGGATTGCTGAATCCGACCGATTGGACAGCGAAGTGGATCGGTTCGGATCGGGTGTTTGAGCGAAAGCAGGGATGGCCTCCGCCGGACAATAATGTGCCCGATCCGTGGCTGCGAAAAACCTGTACCCTTGAGGGTAAACCGGTTCAAGCCTATATCTATATCGCATCCGTTGGATATCATGAGCTATATGTCAACGGGAACAAGGTCGGCGATCCGGTCCTGTCGCCCAGCGTGGCCACGCACAAAAAACGGGCGCGATATGTGACATACGACATTGCCGGGCATCTGCACGAAGGCAAGAATGTGATCGGGCTGTGGCTGGGCGTGTCCTGGTCGATCTTTTCTCAATACAAGATGCCGGACCGCCCTCAGACGCCGATGGTGATGGCTCAGGCCGAAGTGGTTCTGCCGGATGGCCGGAAGGTACAAATCAGTACCGATCAAACATGGAAAGTCCATTCGAGCCCGAATACACTGTTGGGCGTATGGGATTTCATGCACTACGGCGGGGAGCGATGGGACGCCAACAAGGAAATGTCCGATTGGTGCGCTGTGGATCTCGATGAGGCGGCGTGGAAGGCGGCTACGGTGTATTCGCCGAAGCTGCCCTTGTCCGCGGAGATGATCGAGCCCAACCGACGGATCAAAAAGATTACACCCGTCGCGATCCGGAAGCTGGATTCGGGCGCCTATCGGGTTGACCTAGGAGTGGTTGCGACCGGCTTTCTGGAAGCGGATGTAGCCGGCAAACCGGGCGAGGTGATTGAGTTCCAATTCAGTGAGCGGCACGATCAGGAGATGACGCATCGGCACCGCAGCCAGTATGTCATCGGTCCTGCCGGAAAAGGGACCTTTGCCAATCGGTTCAATTATTTCACGGGACGGTGGATCACCATCCATGGATTGCATCAGGCTCCGAAATCGGAGGACATTCGCGCCTGGCTGGTGCGAACGGATTATGAGCGGATCGGCCGGTTTGAAAGTTCTAATGAGCTATTGAATCGGATATACGAAACGACGCTGTGGACGTATGAAAACCTGAGCCTGGGCGGATATGTCGTGGACTGCCCGCAGCGGGAGCGAATGGGCTATGGCGGCGACGCCCACGCCACAACCGAGATGGGGATGACCAATTACGAAGTGGCGGCGTTTTACACCAAGTGGAGCCAGGACTGGCGGGATGTGCAGGAGGAAAACGGCAATCTGCCCTATACCGCCCCGACGTATTGGGGCGGCGGCGGACCCGGCTGGAGCGGATACTGCATCACGCTGCCCTGGGAGATGTATCGCCATTACGGGGATAAGCGGATTCTCGAAATCAATTTTACGACCATGCAGAAGTGGCTGGCGTTTCTGGAAACCAAGGCCGTTGACAATATGCTCGTTCGCTGGGGCGGCGAGTGGGATTTTCTGGGCGACTGGCTGTGGCCGGGCGCCCAGGGTGTCAACGGCGATACGACTGAGACGTTGTTTTTCAATAACTGCTACTGGATTTACAACCTGCAGACCGCAGCCAAGGCGGCGGATGTGCTGGGCAAGTCCGGCGTCGCCGAGCAGTATCGCCAACGGGCCGAGCAGGTCAAACAGGCGGTCCATGCCAAATTTTTCAATCCCGCCGACAACAGCTATGTGAATGGTTTTCAAGGGTATCTGGCCATCGCCTTGCTGGTGGATTTACCTCCGGAAGCAGTGCGGCCCGCCGTCTGGAAGAGGCTGGAAGAGGAAATCCTGATCCGTCGCCGGGGGCATATCCATGCGGGGATTACGGGCGGCGCCATGCTGTTCAAGACGCTCCTGACTGCGGACCGGAGCGATCTGATCTTCCCCATGGCTAATACACAGACGTATCCGGGCTGGGGCGACATGCTCAAGCACGGGGCGACGACGCTGTGGGAGGACTGGGAAGGACGCAGCGCCCACAGCCTGTGCCACAGTTCGTATCTATATGTAGGGACATGGTTCATCGAATCGCTTGGCGGTATCCGTCTCGATCCGAAGGCGGCGGGCTATCAGCATTTTGTGATCAAACCGGATCTGGTCGAGGACCCCTCCCTGACGTGGGTCCGTTCGGGGTATAACTCGCATTATGGGCCGATCGAATGCAACTGGCGGCTGCGCGACGGGATGGTCCGGATGCGGATCGTCGTACCGCCGAACACTACTGCCAAGTTCTATCCGCCGGCATCGGACTATGGTTCGATCCAGGAAAACGGTCAAAGTCTGGAGCAGGCCGAGGGTGTTTCCCTGGGCAAAGAGACCGATGGGACGATATGGCTGCATCTGCAGCCGGGACGATATCGGTTTGCCATTCGCAATCCGATTTTCAGACCGGTGGGAACGCCGAAGGTGACACTGGCCCAGGCAGGCCAGGCCCAGGCCGCGATCGTGCTTGCCGAGGATGCAACGGAACCAGAAAAACATGCCGCCAACGAACTGGCAACGTTTCTCAAACAGGTGACCGGCGGAGACTTTCCTGTTGTCGCCAAGCCTTCAGAGGAAAAAGCCAATATCTTCGTGGGTACAGCCGCCGCTAAAATGGCCGATCCAACATTAGATACGAAAAGCCTGGGCGCCGAAGGGATCGCGATTGTCGCTAAAGATAATCATCTGATCCTTACAGGCCATACGCCGCGCGGCACGCTCTACGCCGTCTATTCGTTCCTGGAAGATATCGTCGGCTGTCGCTGGTGGTCCTCGAAGGCTTCCACGATCCCGAACAAACCGACGCTGCGGATTGGCGAGCTGAATATCCGTTATACGCCCGCGTTGGAATATCGCGAGTCCTTCTGGTCCGATGCCTTCGACGGCGACTGGGCCGTTCGCAACCAGTGCAACGGACAGGCCCACCGACTCGACGCCCAGCGCGGCGACCGGCATAAATACGAGGGCTTCGTGCACACCTTCTACAGCCTGATTCCGCCGGCAACATACTTCGAAAAGCATCCGGAATGGTTCAGTGAGATCAACGGCAAACGGATTCACGAGCACGCCCAGCTATGCCTGACCAACGACGAGATGAAGGCCGAGCTGATCAAGAACCTCAAGGCCCGCCTGCGGGCCAATCCCGCCGCAACCATCGCCTCGGTCTCCCAGAACGACTGGCATGGATACTGCACCTGCCCCAGGTGCAAGGCCATCGACGAGGCCAACGGCAGCCCCTCGGGGACGATGCTGACGTTTGTCAATTCCGTCGCCGACGCGATCCGCGACGAATTCCCGCACGTGGCGATCAGCACGCTGGCCTATCAATACACCCGCAAGCCGCCCAAGCAGGTCAAGCCGCGGGATAATGTCATCGTCCGTTTGTGCAGTATCGAATGCTCGTTCAGCAAGCCGCTCTCCGATAAGCGAAATGAGAAATTTCGCGAGGATATCGTCGGCTGGTCCAAAATCTGCGACCGGCTGTACATCTGGGACTATACGACCAATTTCCGGCATTACTTTCTGCCGCATCCCAACCTGCGGGTGCTGGGCCCGAACATCCGGTTCTTCGTCGATCACGGCGTCAAGGGCATCTTCGAGCAGGGGGCCTATACCTCGCTGGCGGCCGAGATGGCCGAGCTTCGCGCCTGGATGCTGGCCAAGCTGCTGTGGAATCCCAATGCCGACGACCGGCAGTTGATGGATGAGTTTCTGATGGGCTACTATGGCCCGGCGGGCGTGTATATCGGGCGCTATCTGGACCTGATTCATGACGCCGTGGAAAAAAGCGGCGATCATCTGGGTTGTTTCAGTCAGGACACGGCTAAGTTCCTGACCTTCGAGACGATGAACCGGGGCTGGCAGGTCCTGAAAGAGGCCGAGGCCGCCGTCGCCGGCGATGCCGAGCGGCTCAACCGCGTCAAAGTCGCCCAGCTTCCGGTCATGTATGCCTTTATGCGAAACTGGCGCGCATTCCACAAGGCCGCCGAAGAATCGAAAGTCGACTGGCCCATGCCCGAATCCATCCGTGACCTGGCCGGGCAGTTTACTGCTATTGCCAAAGAAAACGGCGTGACTCGTCTGAACGAATGGCAGGATGGTTTCGTCCTGCTCGACGAGGCTGTCCGAAATGCGGGGCAGTAGGATTGAAATGCCTATACAAATGCGGGCGTAATACTCTTTGAAACTAATACTATCTAAAATTGATTTGAGAGCCTGAAAATGCGGGCAATGCGGGCAATGCGGGCAATATGGGCAATGTGTGGAATTGTATTCACGCTATTCGGTTTTTTCCTTCTCTGTAAGCTTGCGTGGGATTGGTGTGATCTGGGTTTTCCATCCTATCTCAGGCATAATAGTCCACATACAATTCCTCTATATATGATGTATCTACCCCCTGCAGGGTGGTTCTTAACAATTTTTGGTAGTATTCTCATATTGATGGCTGTGAAAGGTGATTTATCCCTTCATGATAAAACCTCGAGAGTGTTCCCTGTAACACAGTATATAATTTTTATTTTACTGTTTGTACAATGTGCCATATTGGCATTTCAGATCCATGAACTGCTCCGTTACAGTGAAGAAATTGAACCCTATATGCCAAACATGTCTCGTGAGGGAGATAACGCTGTGGCGGGTTTTTTTTATCTTGGGACAGTCATCATACCGTTCTTTGCTCAGTTCATTTTGATGATTCTGGTTTTATTAACGGTAAAGAATTCGTGGCTTGGTGCATTAAGTGCCTTGTTTTCTGTCTGGTTCACTGCCTTTTCATGGTTTGCTTCATACTGTGGATTCGTTTTTAGCCTTTTAACTTTCGACTGAAGATACAAAAAGTTTTGGATACTGGTTTTTGTTTTGGAAGATTGTGTGTAAATAAGGATTAGGGGGTATATTATGTCTATGCATCTTCTGACCCGTCGAGAGGCTATGAAGGCGACGGTGGCGGGGCTTCCGCTTCTTGCCATGGCTTCTCAGGGAGCCGGCTCGGAAGGGAAATCGAAACAGCCCGTGACAGTCGGGATCTCTACGCTGGGATTTCCGAATTTCAGCAACGAACAGCTTGCCGGGATGCTGGCAGCGCAGGGGATCAGGCAGATACAGCTCTTTTTCAATCAAACGGACAGCCGCTACTGGCAATACAACGGCCGCAGCGACCTGTCGGATATGACGGCGGCGCGCTGCCGGTCCATCGCATCGGTATACAGGTCCGCC
>JAFGGE010000211.1 GCA_016930745.1 Sedimentisphaerales bacterium | reverse complement strand
ATCTTCGCCAATGGCGCCGGCCTTGACGGTGATCAGGCCCTTCTTTTGAAACATCCAGGCCACACAGCCGCTGGCGCCGAGCGAGCCGCCGCGGCGCTCGAAGATCTTCTTGATCTCCGGCCCGGTCCGGTTACGGTTGTCGGTCAGGCCGTCGACCATGACCGCGATGCCGCCGGGTGCATAGCCTTCGTATAATACTTCTTCATAGTTGATCGCGCCCAGTTCGCCGGTGCCTTTCTTGATCGCCTTTTCGATGGTGTCTTTGGGCATATTGGCCGCCTTGGCCTTGTCGATGGCGTATCGAAGAGGAAGGTTCTGCGACGGATCGCCGCCGCCGTTTTTGGCCGCGACAATGATGATGCGGGCAAGCTTGCTCCAGACTTTACCCCGTTTTGCGTCGTTGGCGGCTTTTTTGTGTTTAATGCCCGCCCAATGCGAATGTCCTGACATACCTGATCCTTATAAAACCAACCGCACGCCTCGCGTGCACCTAGTGAATCACCCGATTCAGGGGATACGTAATAATTCCCGAAGCCCCGGCCCGCTTGAGCTGGGGCACAAGCTGCCGTTCAATTTTATCTTCGATGATGATCTCGATGGCGACATACTCCGTATCGGCCAGCGGAGAGACCGTCGGGCTTTTTTCCGCGGGCAGCAGCGACAGAATCGTCGGCAAATCGTTGGCCGCGACGTTCATTTTCATCCCGACCCGCGTGCGGGCATCGATCGCCGCCCGAAGCAGGATGGCCAGATTTTCGATCTTGGTCCGTTTTCCCTGGTCCCGCCAGGCTTCCTTGTTCGCGATAAACCGTGTCGTCGAAGTCAGAAGAGTATCGATAATCCGCAGATTGTTGGCCCTGATAGAAGAACCGGTTTCGGTCAATTCGACAATCCCATCCACCAGACGGGCCTTGACTTCGGTAGCGCCCCAACTGAACTCCACCTTGACCTGGATGCCCTTGTTGTTGAAATAATTCCGTGTAGCGTTGACCAGTTCGGTGGCGATAATACCGCCTTCCAAATCGTCGGGCTTCTCTACCGCCGATTCATTGGGCACGGCAAGCACCCAACGAGCCGGATTGCTTGTGGCCTTGCTGTATTGCAGCTCGCAGACCTCGTGCACATCCGAACCGTTCTCCATGATCCAGTCATACCCGGTAAAACCGGCGTCCAGAACGCCGTCCTCGACATAGCGGCTCATTTCCTGAGCCCGGAGCATGATCAACTGAATCTCGTCGTCGTCGATCCGTGGAAAGTAGCTCCGTTCAAAACCGGTCACATTAAAGCCGGCCTTTTCGAACAGCTCAAACGTCGCATTTTGCAGGCTTCCTTTGGGAATTCCCAGTTTAATTACCGATGGCGGCAAATCCATGTTCCTTTCCTGGTTTTTGTCTCAGCGTTTTCTTTTCGCCGCTTTCCTCGATGCCGTGGCGGGAATCGCCCGGGGCAGCGTGGATCGGCCTGTTTCGCTCTGTCGCCGCAGCAGGACGTAAAATTCATAGGCCTCCGCGGCCGGAATCAGCCGCTCCAGAAATGCGGCGATCTCCGCATCGTCGGCCTCCGGATGCACCAGTTCGTTGTCCCGCAGATAGGCCAGCATGGCGGCATTGAGCGGAACGGCGTGGCTTCCCAGCGCGGTTAACAGCACGTAGCTGCTCACAAACATCGACACGTGCTTCATGTCGTCCAGCTCTTTTCGGGCCTGCCGTTTGCCCTCTTCCATCAGATTCACCAGGCTGTTCTGGTCGTACGCGTCGAACACATCGTTCAGGGCGGCCGGCAGTTTATTGGCGATCGTCCGGGCGGCCTCGTCGCCGGTCCCAATAACATCCAGAATCTCCTCGGGCCGCGAAACGCGCAGATCGTTGAGATTCACAAAGTGCTCTTCAAACCGCTTCAGAATCGCCATGGCCTCCGATTTGCGCACGTGTTCGGCGATCGTGGCGTACACGAATGCCTCGATCGGATCGGCCCAGTGCCTGGGTTTGATGTCGGCGCTTTTCTTCTTGGCGTTGCGGAAGAATTTTTTGATTTCGTCCGAGTAGTGTTTGCTGTTTTTCATGACGGCGACCCATCGGATTCGGTTTCCTCCCCCCGGCGTTCGGCGTCTTTGGCGCGAAGCTGGCGGGATACTTCATCAATCAGATTCAGCGTTTCCAGCGTTTTCTTGAGCGTCACATCCTCCCGGAAATGCAGATGCGGGCAAAATCGCCCGGTCAATTGATCGCCCAGGCGGGTCTGAATCCAGCGGGTGGCGTGTTGAATGGCCTGAAACGTCAGCGCTTTGGCGTCGCTGTCCGAAGCCAGAATGCTCAAAAACACCTCGGCGTTTCGCAAATCCGGAGACACGTCCACCTCGGTAACGCTCACCAGGCCGGTAATCCGCGGGTCGCTGAGATGATAGGCGATCGTATCGCTGATCGAATCGCGAATCACGCGGGCCACCTTTTCCTGGCGTCGGGATGCCGGACGTTTTACAGACATGTTTTTTCTCACACAACAGGGCCCTGCAAGACCACCTATACCTTGCGTACGGATCGCTATAATGTCCGGGCCACCTCCACGATTTCATACGCCTCAAAAACATCGTCTTTTTTGACATCGTCAAAACCGGCGATCTTAATCCCGCACTCCAGACCGGCCTTGACTTCCCTGGCGTCATCCTTGAAGTGTTTCAACGAATCGATGGTGCATTTGTCTTTGATGACGATATTGTTGCGGATCAGACGCAGAAACGCCTTCTTGGTGACCACGCCGCTGTTGACATAACAGCCGGCGATCGTGCCCAGCGACGAGACCTTAAACGTTTCGCGCACCGCCAGGCGACCGAGCTCTCGCTCCTGGTACTCCGGCTCGAGCAGGCCCAGCATCGCGCTTTTGAGGTCTTCGGTGATCCGGTAAATGATGCTGTAAAAACGGACGTCCACGCCCTTTTCCTCGGCGATTTGCTTTACGTGTTCCTCCGCCGATACATTGAATCCGATGATAATCGCGCCCGATGCCTCGGCCAGCACGACATCCCCTTCGTTGACGCCGCCCACGGCGGCATGGAGAATCCGAATCTGGACTTCGTCGGTGCTCAGGTCGGTCAGATACTTGATCAGCACGTCCACCGAACCCTGCACGTCCGCCTTGACGATCAGATTCAGCTCTTTGACGTTGCCGGCCTCGATCTGGCTGAAAAGATTGTCCAGCGTAATCTGCGTGCGTTTGGCCAGCGAGGCTTCCCGCGATCGGGCTTTGGTCTGCTCGGCGGCTTCTTTGGCGCGGTTCAGGTCGTCCACACAGTAGAATCGGTCCCCTGCTTCAGGGACCTCATCCAGTCCGGACACTTCCACCGGCATCGAAGGACCGGCCTTTTTGATATTTCGCCCGCGGTGATCCTTAAGCGTACGCACGCGTCCGTAACAATTTCCCGCCAGGAGGATATCCCCTTT
>JAFGGE010000016.1 GCA_016930745.1 Sedimentisphaerales bacterium | reverse complement strand
TATGAGCCGGGCCTGGTGAATCATGATATCAACGCAGCGCTGGAAAAGATTGCCCCGGCCCGGGGGCATTATGAGCACGAGCAGACCTGGCACGACGACAACGGGCATGCCCATGTGCGGGCGACTCTGATGGGACCGTCATTAATGGTGCCGGTTGTGGACGGCAAGCTGGCCCTGGGGACCTGGCAGCAGATCGTGCTGATCGATTTTGACACGAGGCCGAGAAACCGCACTGTGATCTGTCAGATTATCACATAATCTTATGAATCCGGGGATTTTGTGAGGTTGACGTATTTGTTACTCTCGTTTCTGACGCTGGCCGGCGGCTGTGGCAAGACCTTTACCGATTACACCCGGACGGATGGGAAGGTATCGCCGCGTTATTTTGCGGATGTGGCCCAGCCGGAGGGCGTCAGCTATCAGGCGCCGATTCAGGAAATCAATCCAATTCAGGCGCAAAGGCTGCTTGCCTATTATGAGGGGACCTATGACCGGTCCGGCCTGCTGCATCTGCTGCGGCGGTATGTGCAGTCGCGGATCGGCTGGGTCGTACAGACGGAGGTGCGGTATTATTACGATCGGAGCAACCGGCGGGTCCGGGAAGTGATCCGGATCATGGATGATTACGGGCGAATCCGTGCCGCCGAGCGGTTATACGATCCGAATGGGACGATGGTCATCGAGCGGGAGCTGGATATGTACGGCCGCCCGATTCAGCCGCTGACGCCTGACCCGAAGCCGGATTCAACGAATCCTTAAAGGCTTGTATCTTTCCTTTTCCGCGACATGGATTTCCACCGCCCCGGCGCTGAGGGGGTATGCCCTGATCTGCGTAAAGCCTGCAGAAACTAAGGCAGAGGACAGGTCAATCTCTTCGCTCCAGCGACGGATGCTGTCGGCCAGGTACAGGTAGGATCGGCGACGGGAGGTGATCAGGCCGCCGAGCAGCGGCAGGAGGGACCGAAGATACAGGGTGTAGATCCATCGTACCGGGACAAGGCGGGGAAAGCTGAATTCGAGGATGCAGAGCCGCCCGCCGGGCTTGAGAAGGCGGTGGGCTTCGGCCAGGACGGTCGGCAGGTCGTCCATTATGTTCCGCATACCGAAGGCACAGGTAATCCGGTCGAAGGAAGCATCGGGAAACGGCATCCTGCGGCAATCGGCCTGTATCCATACGATGGGGCTGCTCTGTTTTTCCTTTTGGCGTTGCAGAATTTTCGTATGTTTCCGACGGGCCAGGTCGAGCATCTCCGGACAGAAGTCAATGCCGGCGATTCGACAATCCGGTCCGGCGGCGTTGGCCAGGGCCAGCGTGAGATCGCCGGTCCCGCAGCACATATCAAGGATGGAATGAGATTCCCGAAGTGACACCATGGATATGGTTTTATGTCGCCAGTAGTAATCCAGACCGAAGCTGAGAATGTGATTGGCCAGGTCGTATCGACGGGCAATACCAGTGAAGACTTTCTGGACATATTCTTCGTTTGTGTTTTGCGGTTGGTTCTGCATGACAGCCTTACTGAATCGGGACAAGGATAAAAATGAGCAGATCCCATAGGGCATGGCTGATCAGGCCGGGCCAGACCGAACCGAAACGGTAAAACATCGCGCCCCAGAACAGGCCGCAAACAGCCGAGGCGGCCAGCAGCATGAAATTGAACGACCAGAGATGGACCAGGGTATAGATCACCGAGGCAACCAGAAGACCGATGAGGGGATTGTATCGCCGGGCGAACCTGTGCTGGACAAAGCCCCGCCAGAAGATTTCCTCCGCGGGTCCGATCCAGGCCACCAGCAGCAGTGTGATGGTCCATGGAGAGGCCTGCTGCCGCGTACTATATATGCCCGCCACCTGATCGGCGGCAAAGGGCAAAACCAGTGTGGAGAGTTTGTGTCCGATCCAGAAGATCAGATAGAGCAGCCCCGCCGAAAAAATGCCTACGGGAATATAAATCCAGGAAAAACGATAGGTGTCGTGCAGATTCTTGCGACCGAAGACAAGGGCAGATACTGCCAGCAAACCGGTCGCGGCGGTCATGGCCGGCCAGAAGGGAATGAGGTTTTCGGTCCAGGGAGAAAACAACAAAAACCAGAATCCGGACGCCAGAATACATAAAAACACAACGATTTTCATCCGAAGATCGCTCCCAACAGGATTGCAACGGAAAAGAGCAGGCCAAAGGCCAGGTGAAGCTGGGCCGTCCGGACATCCAGCGTGGCGATGGTTTCGGGCTGTTGGGGGAGACTGCGGCGGAGGCATTGAAAATTTCTGACGGCCAGCGGCGCCGTGATAAAAACCAGCAGGCCCCAGGGGGAAACCAGCCGGATCAGGATCATGACGACGACCGCCAGATATGCTCCGCCGATCAGGGCATAGTATTCAACGCGAGACAGGTTGTGACCGAGCAGGTTGGCGACGGTTCGAACATGAACCCGGCGGTCAAAGCCGATATCGCGCATGTTGTTGGCGTGCAGGATCGCGGCCACCAGACAGCCGACAGGCAGACTGGCAACGAGGACATCGTGGACATACGAACCGGTCAGGACAAAATAGGTCCCGATCACCATCAGCGGCCCCATGAGCAGGAAGACCAGGGCATCACCCAGGGCAAAATATTTATATCCCACCGGCCGAGCGCTATAGAAAAAACCTCCCAGAGCGCCGAACATACCCAAAATCAGAATCGGTACGCCTCGGACGGCGATAAAGACCAGACCCATGCCGCAACTGACGGCAAACAGGACCAGCCCCCCGATAAGCACCGGCGGCGGCGACAAGAGCCCTTCCACAAGCACCCGGCTCGATCCGTAGGTGTCGGCCTGATCGACTCCTTTGCAATAATCGAAATATTCGCTGACCAGATTGGTCGCAGCGTGCATGGCAACCGATGCGACGGCGATCAGGGGTAGAAGCCACCAGGCAACCGGTCCGTCGAAATGCGCAGCCAGCACAGCGCCGACAGCGACCGGCACAATCGAAGCCGGAAACGAAAAGGGCCGGGTCGCCTGTAACCATACCGCGAGTCTTGTTTTCTTTTGAGTCATCTTACGCCTTATCCCGGATCATAACCTGTATATAGACGATTATAGGGGTTGTCGAGATGCAATCAAGCCGGGATCCTTATTGCAGGGTGAAATATATCGGATATACTGTTTTTTGTTCCTTTGGGAGATTCAAAAATGCAAGATAGCACGATGACCAGGCAGATTGTGTCTTTTCGAAAGCGGCCTTGCGGGGCAGCGGCTGTCTTGATGCTGCTGGTTGTGATCGTGATCCTGATGATTCTGTATTTTCTCGATATCGGCAGGATCTTTGGTCCATCCATGACGGTTCAAAGTGGCGCTGCCGGCAGTGATGACCGCCCCTGGCTTGAGGAAGAACGGATCGTCGAGCCGGGAGTGGTTGTTTCCCTGCCCCAACCACCCAAGGTAAGCATCGAGAAAACCGAATTGATCAAGGTCCGGGTAACTCGTGAAGGACAGGATCGAGGCTGGCTGGAGCTGGAATTCAGCCCCTACGGCGCCGTCACCGGGGTGTGGCACTGCGAATTCTCTCACGAAAAGCGGGAAACGACGTTCGATGCGACCGTCGAGGGCAATATCGACACAAATAAAATGTTTGAAAACGAACAGGGAACCGACAAGAGTCAGTTGTATTTCATCGCCAAGGGTAAATACATGGAGCAGGTATACAATCGAGCTTCTACTCGGGGCAGCGTCGGGAACGGAGAGGTCTTTGTGACCGGCTGGATCGGTCCGGACTGGCGGGGGCACGGAAAGATTACGCTGACCATGGATCGTCGGGCCTCTGTCAGCTTTGACTGGACTTTTTAATCGTATTTATAAATTCATCCCTGATGTGCGAGGAAATTGTATGGCAGGTCCTGTCCTTTGGTTGATTCTGGGCTTTATCTTTTTGGTCAAAGGGGCGGATTGGCTTGTGTCCGGTGCGTCGGCGCTGGCCCGACGGCTGGGTGTATCGGATTTTGTGATCGGCCTGACGGTCGTGGCGTTCGGGACCAGCACCCCGGAGTTGTTTGTCAATATCCTGGCGGCAGTCCGGGACAGCAGCGGGATCGCGATAGGAAACATTGTAGGCAGTAATATCTTCAATATCTATGTCGTGCTCGGATTGAGCACCCTGATCTACCCACTGGCTGTAAGCCGTGGAACGGTGTGGAAAGAAATCCCGATGAGCCTGGTTACAGCGCTTTTTCTGTTCGTTCTGTTGGGGGATACGGCGCTGTTTGGGGCCGAAAAGACGATCCTTGGCCGGATAGATGCGGCGATCCTTCTGGCGGGATTTGCAGGCTTTCTTCTCTACACGGTATTCGTGGCCTCCAGGGTGCCGGGGCTGGAAGAGCAGACGCCGCATCCGGGATATGGTCTGGGACGGGTGGCTCTCTATTGTGGGATCGGACTGGCAGCGCTGGTTTTGGGCGGCCGCTGGGTGGTACTCAGTGCAACCGAGATCGCAGGAAAACTCGGCATCAGCGATGCGGTGATCGGCCTGACGGTCGTGGCGGTGGGCACGAGCCTGCCGGAACTGGTGACTTCGCTGGTGGCAGCATGGAAAAAGAATGCCGAAATCGCCGTCGGCAATGTCGTAGGAAGCAATATCTTTAACGTCTTGTTTATTCTTGGAACGACGGGCCTGATCCGTCCGTTGACATTGCAGGATGCGGCTCTGTTGGATCAGGGTGTAATGATCCTCGGCCATGTGCTGCTGTTTCTATTCATGTTCACCGGCAAGCGGCGGAAACTCGATCGGTGGGAGGGAGCGGTTTTTATATTGTTTTATATAGGGTATGTTTCGTATCAGGTAAAAAGGGTTGTTGGAGGATAATCAATTTCATGGATGTTCATAGTGTTCCTGTAGGAGTCGCTGGCGTCAATCTCTGGCAACCGGAATTTACCGTCAAGACCTACGAATGCGGCCCGGAGAGAACGATTCGTCTGCCGGCCCTGATGCAGCATATGCAGGAAGCGGCGGCGACGCATGCCGAGCAGCTCGGTTTCGGCATGAATAAGCTGGCGCCGATTCACAGCTTCTGGGTGCTGTGGAATCTGCGGATCGAGATCCGGCGGCTGCCGCAGTGGAACGAAGTATATACGATCCGAACCTGGCCCAGCGGCGGGACCCGGGTAGTGGCGACACGGGAATTTGTCGGAATGGACCGCGAAGGAAACGAATTATTCACAGCCGGCTCGCAATGGATGGTTTTGAATAGAAAAAACAGTAAGCCCAGGAATCTGCATAAGCTGGATATCGAGAATCTGCCTATCGGCCCGGCTGCGTATTCGGCGGGTATGGAGCGACTGGAGCCCAGAGGAGACTATCAACTCATCGAAACCATGCGGGTACCCCATTCGGCGATCGACATGAACGGCCATGTCAATAACACCGAATATGTCCGCTGGGTATTGGATGCCGTTTGTCAAAACAGCCCATATAAGCCGCTTAAATATATTCAAATGCAATTTCTATCTGAACTCTTCGAACAAGATTATACAGCGATATTTCTGTATAAAGGCGAACAATTTATTTCCGCCGCGATTGAAAGGAAAAACGAATCAGGATTTATTTTTCTTCTGGAAGCAGGTTGACGTGCCGTAAACCAATTAAAAATCTATAGTTATCCGACAACTGAAAGACTTCTTCGGCAACGGCACTTAAAAAAGCGGAGTATTCCTTTTCTGCCAGTTCAAATCTGCCTACCATACTCTTCAAGGAAAAACACGCCACTCCATCACTATCATAGCCTTGCGAATACAGCCATTCATATTGTAAGCCCCACTGATCCAGCAAGTCCGACAATCTTTCCTGTTGTTCATTGTCGATGATTGTTTCTGCTTCTGTTTGTCTTTCGATTGAGGCAGGTGAGGAGGTATACCGACTTATCTGACTTTCACCATAAAAGCCAGCTCGATATATCCTTTCAACAGGAAAATCAAACAGGATTTTATTGTTCTGAGATAACGTAAAGCGTATTGATTTATTTGTTGGAATAACGGAAATACGAAGGTCAGAGTCTCCATTCTTTACATCTTTCAGCTTACGGAATGAATGGATGATTTCACTTGTTTCAGGATATTCAGCCTCCAATCGCCGAATGAGTTTAACAGGCTGAGCGGATTCAGTATATGTCCATACCTGCTCATTCTTAAGATCAAACACCGCATAAAGCGTTCCCGCCTTATCTGCATCGATCAGGCCTACTACCTCATGGTCAGATGTCATGCGAATCTCAAAAGAAACCTTTTGGGGAGGCCGTAGAAAAGCATCGATCCATGCTTTCGGAGTTTTAGGATCACCCTGTAAAAATAATTGACAGTAAATCGCATTTCGATCAGAATTCTCAGCAGATACTACAACTGAATATCCATTCCCACAGGAAAAACGCTTAACCGTATAGTATTCAAGAAAAAAATGATTCCTATACGCGATATACCAAGCTGCAAGAATCAGAAAAATCAGGATACTTACTGTTATTAACCGAACTCGACCTTGATATTGAATTGATTTAACGGTTATAGATCGATCTTTTGTTATCACGATATACATTGTGTACTTTTCGGAAATTATTCTTGTAAAAACGGCTCAGTGCCGCGTTTCTGTCTGCTGTCGAGCAGAAGGGTCACCGGGCCGTCGTTGGTAGCGGTAACATGCATATGGGCGGCAAAGACGCCGGTTCCCACTTCCATCCCTGTGGCACGAAGATAGTCGGCACATTGACGATACAGGGCCTCGGCGGTTTCCGGATCGGCGGCGGCATCAAAACTGGGCCGACGACCCTTCCGGCAGTCGCCAAACAGGGTAAACTGGCTGATCAAGAGCACCCCCCCGCCGACCTCCCGGACGCTGCGGTTCATCCGGCCTTCCTGGTCTTCATAAATCCGCAGATCCATGACCTTGTCAGCGATAAATTCCATGTCCTTCTGCGTATCGCCCTTGCCAACGCCCAGATAGACCAGGAGCCCCTTGTCAATAGCCCCGGTTATCTGGCCGTCGACCTCGACGCGTGCCTGTCTGACCCGCTGCACAACCGCCCGCATGATCATCCTTTCGAAACCAATTCGGATTTGTCGTCTATTATAACACCCCTCGCGAGGAAAGGCAGGTCTTTTCCTAAACGGACGGGAACGAACAGCCGACATACTTCGTACAGGAACCAAATGACATGTCAATAAGGAGTCCCAGGATGATTTGTCCAGCATGTGGAAATCGGTTACAAAAAATGTCGGTCAGCGAGGTGGAGCTGGATGTGTGCAGCCGGGGCTGCGGCGGGATCTGGTTCGACAATTATGAGCTTCAGAAGTTTGATGAGCCGTTCGAGCCGACCGAAGACCTGCTGCAGATCGAGCCCAAAAGCGGCGTGACCGTCGATCCTTCGCAACGACGCCAGTGCCCCAAGTGCGATAATATCACCATGCTGCGGCACTTTTTCAGCGTCAAGCATCAGGTGGAGATCGACGAATGCCAGTCCTGCGGCGGGGTGTGGCTGGATTACGGCGAACTGGAAGCGATCCGGAACCTGTTCGGCAGCGAGCAGGAACGGCATCAGGCGGCTCAGGAGGCCTTCGACAAGCAGTTTGCCGAAGTCCTGGCAACCGATTGGAAGCAGAGCGAGGAACGGCTGGCCAAAGCCCGCCAAATCGCCAATGCATTCCGGTTCATCTGCCCCAGTTACTACATTCCGGGCAAGCAGTCCTGGGGCGCATTCTAATGGATTCGTCGGTTCGAGTTATCGGACCGGAACGAACCGGACAATCTGAAATGTTTGTCCTTAACCCCCTTTGCCAAAAGGTCGATAGAAGGATAGAAACCGGTAAAGGACCGGAGGATTCAAACGTGAAATCGCAAATACTGTGATTGGAAGGCAAGAACAATGGAAGAGACAATTGGCAATGTCGCCGGAGAGATTTGGACTCTGTTGAGCAATCGTAAAAATCCGGTCAATGTGACCGAACTTCCCAAGCTGGTCAAGTCCACGCCTCAATTGACCTATCAGGGACTCGGCTGGCTGGCCCGTGAAGGCAAGGTCGTATACACCGAAAAGAGCGGCAAGACCGCCGTATCGCTTTCCCCCGCAGAGGTCTGCTGCTGCTAGGCTATCCTTCGTGTAGACTATCTGCACGAAAGAATTGCTCCAACCTGTGATTCTGACATATGGGGTGGACCATCCGGTCCACCCTTTGTATTGCGCCCTCCTTTTTATAAATCTCTCCTTGAAATTTGCATAACTATAAAAGGTAACTGTCCCTAATTTTCCGATGAAGAAGCTGAATAACTTCTTTTCGGATGTGGTGATATTATTTGTTTTATGATCCAATTTTTTTCGCACGTATAAAGGTAATAATCTTTTCAATGAGGCTCGCATCATCAAGCATAACATCCAAAGGCAAGTCGGGCAGGACACCCCGTCGATCATCGTACCCGGCACGACGCATGAAGAACTTTGTCCCGATGGCACAGCTTAGCCTGCTGTGGGGTAGCGTGATATGTTCGAGGTCACCGAAAAACGAAGCACGTCCTCCCGTCTCCTCGCCCGCAATGATCCCGACATTACAATCCTTGACAACCATTGCCAGCCAACTGGCGGCCGAATACGTACTTCGGTCGCACAATAGCACGAGTTGTACAGGCCAGCCGCCGTTTTCTGCGGGCTTTAAATCATCGGCATAGGATTTGTCTATCATCAAACGTAAGATGCTCATACCTAATCCCCCATTGCCGCCACTATTGCCGCGCAGATCAAGAACCACACATTCCGTCTTCTTCTGTCTCATTGCATCCAACATTTCAACGAGAACCTTCTCCAGTTGCTTACGTAAGTCCCATGCGAACGTTCTGATGCGAAACAAACAGACGTTACCGTCATCGTAGAATTGATAGGCGAAGTTGGGCCCCTGTGATTTACCTTTTTCATACTGTTCCAGCCAGGGTCCGACTGCGGGCAGTTTCTCTTCATAAACCTCACCTGTACCGTCACGCAACGTAAGGGTATACTGCTTTCTTGCATCTCCAAGAAGTACCTGGTATTTGTCAAACCACCAGTCCATGGCCCATTGGCGCTGCAAGTCGGTTTCGAGGGAAAGGTATTGACCATAGCGCTGCACAAGCGATTCCATCGATTCGTCGTTTACCGATAGAACGATATTGCCGATTGCTAACCGTTTTGGAACAACCTGCGGTGACAAGGATTCTACTACCATGTGCCCATTTCGATATCGGAGTTTGACAGGAAAGAGTTTTCCACCTTTCCGCAGATGTTCATAATAACCACTGAAGTCTCGATGCCGCGTGTGATCATCCCTGACCGACGCCAGCAAGGCCGCTACCGAAAGCGAAAAGTCCCGGATGGCGACAGACTCACTAAAACCATCCTTGATAAGGCATAGCTTTTTCAAGAATTTGTCTTCCGGAATTTGCCCGAAAGGATTGGGATGCTTTTCTTTCAGTTGGGCCGTCAGGAAATCGAGGTCTTCAATGGTTTGATCCCGTGTGATCGTTTGAGCTTGCTCTTCCGATGCTTTCTGCTGCGAATATGATTCGCACCCTATAAGACTCCCAATAAGAATAGTGATTACAACCGTTAGTCGATCTGCATATTGTGTGTTCAATGTATAACTCCAAATCTTAAGCTGAACTTCCTCTTTCTTTGTAGACAGTTCACCTAGTGACCGTCCGCGTTCTTATTTCCCCGGTATGAGAAAAATCGGTCACTTTCAGGAGGATATACGACCTTACGCGGACGGTCGGCCCGATATTGCATCGGGTATTTCATCATACCATTCCCCGCCTGAAATCCAAAGGGAATTTGGTACTATAAAGATACGCCTATCACATAGGTGTTATTGGATAGATTGCCTTGATGAAAAAAGCCAGTATCCAAAAGAGTAATACAAGAAGAGGGGCTATTCTAAGCAGAAACGTCTGATAGGGGATGGAAATCTTCCAGCCCAGCATCCATATGATTCCAGAAATGAGCATCGATGAAGCAAACAGAACGCCGATCAAGCCAAAGGCGCCGCCTGTAACCGAGCGGAATTTGGCGATAGTCGGAGAAATGGATTTATCCAAAATGTCTTTGGGCGGATATTTCGAGCAGTACAATTGGCCATCGGGGCTTGTTAGATACCCGTGTGCGCATTCTAGACTTTGACAGGCATAGGGAGGATGATATTCTTGGGCAGAAAAACCGACAAGTCCCGGAACTAAGACGAAAAAGGCAATAAATCCAGAACCCATGACCAGATAGGCAACTCCTATAAAACGTTTTATAATTCCTCCCGTTCCCATCGATATTTACATAAAAGGGCATCCTTATCCCAGTTATATTTTCATAGTCGCAAGATTCCCCAAATTATTTCGTAATTTGCCACAGAGATTCACGGTATACCCGCATGCATTCTATCGGATATCCTATCCGGGAAAAGTACCCATAGCTCCGCAGAATAAATACCTATTTACGAGTTTTTTCCTCAAGTCATCCCGGTATGTTAACGATAACCTGTTTATCTCTAAGGGTCTCTAAGGCTGGTTGGGGTCCTCCGGCAATTATGAACATCTCCAGTACAACGGCGACGGGATGCTGTGTGCCCGGGCGGTGTGGGATGCAACGGACACCAAGCAGTGGATCGACTACGACTATGATGGCGCCACTCTACTTCAACCACGTCGGTTTTGACTCCTCTGGTACCCCATCGTTTTCGGTGAACTGAACCAAACTTTTCGCCTCCGTTTGAATACAGATGTAACGAATCGGAGTCTGGACAGCAGCTTTCAGGCAACGCGCTCCGGCAGGATCAATCCGAATGACATCGCCTTCCTCGACTGCAAACTCGTCGCCGTCAATATAGAACTGTCCCTTTCCTTTCAAGATGATATAGACTTCCTCGTTCCGCTTGTGACTGTGAACGAAGGGTATGCTGATCCCTGCCGGCAATTCATTGATGGAGACCTCCGAGCCGGTCAATCCAAGCTCATCATGCAGGATGACTCGCCCAAGCTTTTGAATATCCCCGATCGACGATACTTTGTAATGTGTTCCTGTCTTCTTCATGTTCTTCTCCTGTTTCATCTTTCCAATATTGTTCGTGCACGAACTTCTTTTCTAAAAAATTATTTTCGTATGTTCTGCTCCATTTCCGTGAGTAGTTCGATCAAACCTTCGCGATCCCTCATTGCCATATTCCCATAGATCTTCTCCCGCAGGAGGATTGAAATCTCGTCAAAGTCTTTTCTGAGTTTTCGCCCTTTGGAGGTTAATTCAACATAGGTCATCCGGCTGTCCGTCTCGCAAGGTGTTTTTTGGACGTACCCATATTTGACAAGCGTGTTCATCATGACCGTAACCGTCGACTTGACACGGCGGACATTTTCCACCACCGCTTTAATCGGAACAGGCTTATCCTGCTGGAATAAAAACATCATTACGTCGCCGTGAGCAGGAACGATCCCCTGGATGGAACGTTTCCGCAACTCCATCTCGATCAGGGCATTGGCCAACTCCCTGATCCGTGCTATCTGCGCAATAATGCCTTCTGTGTTCATGGCACAATCCATATTCCTCGTTCGATGAAATACGAGTTTGACCTCAAATGATAGTTCGAGGGCGAACTAATGTCAACAGGAAAAAATTGCAATTTTTGTTATCTCCTCTGAATAGGGGTGTCATATGGACAAATAACGATCTTATTTCTTATCATTTTCTTTACAGAACCGTTGGGATTTTGTAGATTTCCTGCAATAGGCCCGGCCCGGCGATAGTCTGAATTGATGGGCGGCCGGAACTTGAAGGTCGTCTCTGTGGTGAGGGCCGACACCGTAAGGATCGCTGGGAAGTAGACAACTGGATGAAAGGTGGAAGGACAGGTCCGATGAACCGCAAAACAGGTGCATTCAAAGCAAGCCGCCAAGTTGCATGTTGGACTTTTCTTTTTATAACCCTGTCGCTCTTTTTCACCGGCTGCGACCAGGCCCTGGAAGCCCACAAGCGGGCTAATGAATACCTCAGCCATGGGCGCTATGAACAGGCGATCTCCGAATTCGAACAGGCCCTGGCCTTCTGCCGCCAGCAAAGCCGCAAGCCCTGCGACCTGTATGAGCAGAGCCTTGCCGACGCCAAACGGCGCGCGGGGGAGCATTATTTCGGACTGGCCCAAAAGGCCTTTGCCGAAACTGACCTGGGCCAGGCCCAACAGCATATCACCCGAGCCATTGAATACGCGCCGCAGGATACCCTTTACCAGCAGCTTCGCCGGCGAATCCTGGAGCAGATGCAGGCCGCCGAAGAACTGCGACGACAGGGGCTGGCTCTGGCGGCCAACCAGCAATGGGACCAGGCGATTGCGACGATGCAAAAGGCTCTGGGACAATATCGGTCCCTTCCCAACGGCATGAGCGACCTGAATGGCATCCGGCAACAGGCCTATAATCAATATCTCACACAGGCAAGGTCTTCACTGGCCGGGGGAGACTGGGACGGCGCTGTTGGCCAAGCCGGCACAGCCCTGTCGTATGATCCCAACGGCCGCGAGGCAAAACAGATCCTCCAGCAGGTCGCCAACCAGCGACAGGCCCTTGTCCTGATCGACGCCGCCCGAGAGCTTCTCGCACAAAACCGAGACCCGCAATCGGCCCTGGATAATCTCCAGCAAGCCCGGCAATTGTACCCTTCCCATCCGGAGGTCGGCGTTCTGCTGGTACAGGCCAAACAGGCCGTCTGCGATCAGAAGATCGCCGCCGCCCTGCAGCTCCAGAATCAGGGCGATTTCCATGGCGCCTTGCGGCTGTTTCAAGAGTGCAAACGGCTTCTGGATGGATATGGAAACGTGGATGCCCTGATCGGGCAGATGCAGGCGCAGATCGGGGAATCCCACATAGCCCAGTCGATCGCATTTAGCCGGCAGAACCTCGACGGCAATGCCCTGCTGCACTGTTTACTGGCCCTTTGCTATGTACCCGACCACCCGCAGGCCGGGACCGAGCTGTATGCGGCCAGCCTGCGGCTGCGGGAACGTACGGAGTTTGCTTTTGGTTACGTGGGCTTTCAGGGCCGCCCGGATACGATTCTCACGGCGCAGACCCTGGATTCCTCCGTACTTGTGCACCTGCAAGCCATTAAGCCGCCAAATGCCGTAATCGTGGATTGTATGCCCTTCAAAACCGTTTTGGGACGGATCAGCCTTAATATCGCCGAGGTCAGCATTACCGACATCCGTGTCCAATCGGACAAGCCCAAGGACGTCGACGCCTTGTTGATCGGTCAGGTGCTTGACAACCACATCGAGATCCAGGAAAGCACTACCTATGGCAAAAGCCGTTATCAGTCCGGAATGCAGGCGATTCCCAATCCCGATTATAACCGGGCGGAGAATGCCGTTCAGGAGATAACACGAAAGCTGGAGGAAGCACAAACCCGGCTTCAAGAAGCCCGCGCCTCGCTGAGGCAATCGCAAAATCTGACCCGAACCAGCCATCGAAATACCGATTCGCAGAAGGAGGCCGCAGAGGCGGTAGCCGCCTCTCAACGGAAAGTGACCGACCTTTCCAGCGAGCTTGCCAGGTCCAGGGCTTCCTTGGCGGGAATTCCCCCTCATCAACAGCAGCCGGTTCACAGCGAACATCGATATCCGATCCGGCATGTAACCAAAACCGCCCGGCTAAGCTGTCTTTTGCGGTTTGTCCACCCCGATGGCGCGATTCTGCTGGCCGAGCAGATCACAGGGCAGGCGATCGCCGAAGATGACTATGTTCAGCCCGATCCGGCTCATCATGTGTCGGCCGACCCGCTTCAACTGCCCAGTGAAACTACGATGATGACCTTTGCCATGGAAGATGCCCTCGCCCAAATCTACGCCCTTACCGATGGTTTTCTCTGGAACCACGGCCATCGTTTTCTGTCTCTGATGCAGCAGGCCCGTCATGCCGCCCGGCAGGATCTGGCCGTCGAACACGCCGTTCAGTATCTGTTCGCCCAGCCGGTCGTCAATCCCGAGACGGACGGTGTAGTTCGTTTTCTGACGGAAACCATACGAAATCAAAACGCAGGAGTAGCACCCGATCTGCCGCGGATGCTTCGGGAACGATGCGGCGTGCTCCTGCCCCCGGGCGCGTTGCCAGCGGATATCCGGGAAACGCCGGACGGGCTGGTGATTTCGGATTTTCGCCGGGTTGAATTGCCGTCCCATCTGCGCTGTCCCTGCCGGCTGACAATGGTGGAAGGAATACCCATTCGCTCCCTGCATACCCTCAACGCCATGATGAGCCAGTATGGAGAAGGCCGGCATGTCACTCTTACGGTAGAGCACAACGGACAACATTGGCTGGTCGATGTAAACCTGGTCGGCGCCAAGTAAGCCCACACCGACAATCGGAGTCTATGAACTCTGTTTCGGGTATGATTCTCCGTGTTTTTTTCCTTTTCATGCAAACACAATCGGTTATGATAACAGACTGCCAGGGATACGATGGAAAGGGCAGAGGTGAAACTGGCGACGTACATGCTGGATAAAACGATTACCTGCGGCATGGTCACAGCCGAGGGAATCATCGACATCCCTTCCTCCTGCAAAGGACCGGTTCGTCTGCACAGCGTCAAAGAAATCCTCCTCCGGGGATCCGTCGCCTTCGATATTCTCGCTCAGATCGTACAGTCCCCCGGCAAGATCGTTTCTCCGGACGAAGTCCGTATGCTGGCGCCGGTGCCGCGTCCCGGCAAGCTGCTGGCTCTGGCGGGAAATTACATCAAACACATCCTCGAAGGCGGGAAAAAACTCGGCCTCAGCGATTCCCCGCATGACACTACGGTGCCGCGTCCGTTTCTGATGCCCTCGACGGTAGTCACGGGAACTCACTCGACGGTTCCCTGGCCGACTTTCAGCGATCAGGTGGATTACGAACTCGAGCTGGCGGTCATGATCGGCCGCAACGCCAAAGCGATCCTGCCCGAACAGGCTCCGCATTATATAGCCGGGTATATGATCGCCAATGATATTTCCGCCCGCCGCGTCACGTTCAAAGCGGGGCGAGCCGAACGCCCCTGGGACGAGTTTTTCGACTGGCTCAACGGCAAGTGGTCCGATGGTTTCCTTCCCCTGGGACCTTATCTGGTAACGGCCGATGAAATTGCCGATCCCCAGAACCTGGATATGGAATTGAAGGTAAACGGAGAAGTACGCCAAAGGGCCAACACATCCCAGATGATTTTCAGCGTTGCCGAGATCGTCTCGTTCCTCAGCCATTTGATGACGCTGGAACCCGGGGATGTGATCGCTACCGGAACGCCCCATGGAGTGGGTATGGCCGACGGGCGTTTTCTGGCGCCGGGCGATAAAATAGAATGCGCCATTCAGGGTCTGGATGTCCTGGTCAATACCCTGGGACCGAAGCCGAATGCGCTGTATCAGCCGTTATGCTCGTAAACCGGCAATCCGAATGCAGCGTTACATCGCGCGTCCTGCCGGAAGGATCATTGTGGCGGAATGGGAGGACCTATGAATCAGATTCAGCACGACGAAGGGTACAAACTGGAACATTTGAAGGAAGAAAAGCCCGTTGAGGAACATGGACGGTGCAGGGAATGCCGCTGGTGGTGCAGCGGAGGAGGGCATGAAGCCAAAGACAACAATCCCCGCACCCAGCGGCTGCAAAGCGAGGCGATCGGAGAGTGCCGAGTGGATACGCCGCAACTGGGCGTCGTCGCCGGCGACGGGCAGAAAAAGGCCCTGGCCCTGTGGCCGGTCACGTTTTCCAACGACTGGTGCGCCAAATACGAACCGCACAAGGGCAAAGGCGGCCTGGCCGGGAAAATGAAATTCGGCATATAAAAGCTACGGCTCTCTTGAAAGATTTGTGGGCGGAGGTCTTCGGCGCGGCTTGCCTCGGCAAAACCGCTCGGGGCCCCAGAGACCCAAATTTCCCCCCCGCGCCCCAAATTTGAGCCTCTGCCCAATCGGTTTTGCCGAGTGAAACAGGCCGACATTAACGGTACTCCCAGTGCAGACCCGGCCCAGTCATCTTAACTGCTTTCAAAATAATGACTTCCGGTGCCGATGGAACCGGAGGTACCCACAAATCTTTCCCATGAGGCAAAGCTACTAACGCCGGTTTTATTCATGTTCGTTAGTCACTGTCCCAATAAATGAAAAATTCATTTCAGGGGATCATACAAGTAACGTGTAGGCCAACTGTTTGTGACACAACTGTGTATGAAAGGAGGAAAACGTCATTATTTCCGTCAAAAAAACGATAATACAGCATTTTATAAACGTTGCCTCCACTCTTCCAGTCCCTTGAGCAGTACTTCATCCAACCATGTTCTAAAACGCTCCTTCACCTGCTCATCCTGCTCCTTATAGGTAAAATAAAAAGGCGAATCCACCAGTGGATAGGGACCATCAATCTCGCTTGGCCCTTCTTCCTGACGGTCTCTATACTCCAGAAATGCCGTCGCTCCCATCAATCCATTAAATTCTGTCCCGATGGGATGGATTGAAATCACAATACCCGCCCGGCGAGCTTCTCTGATCGTTAAACGAATCCAATTGTGATAATTCCGTAAGTTTGCATAATATTTAAATTCAAACTTCGATGCAATCGTAATTACTTGATTCCAGAACCACCTTTTAGTATTCTCTTGAGCGTAATCACTCGAGATAGAAATATCCTCAGAAAAAGGTTTGAATTTTTGCTCCATTTCTCCGGCTTTTCTATGCAAAAATTCCCGGCCGATTTGAATCAGATCGTCCGCCAAAGGAATGACTTTCTTTTGCTCCTTCTCCAGATCTTCCGTACGAAGGCTAAACGAATCGACAAGAGTATCCAGCATCGCCTCAAAGTTTTGACGCTGCGCTATTACCTGTTCGCCAATGCTAAGCGCCTGAAAAAAGGCTTTTTGTTCAAGACGAGCAAACAAGACTATCAACTTCCTCAGATTGCCCCTGTCCGCCTCTTCCAGGGCAAAGATATATTCAGTCCTATGTTCATCGCTAATGATCACCAGGGGAAGCCAGCCCGCACGAAGGAAAACAAGGGTGGCTAAAGAACGTGCAACACGACCGTTTCCATCCTGAAAAGGATGAATTTGAGTAAAGCGATGATGCAACCAGGCCGCTTCTATCTCAGGGGGAACGTTACTAATGCAATGGCTCCCATGCATTTCAACCAAGCGGTCCATTTCGGAGGCAACCTGTTCCGGAGGACAGTATTCATGAATCGATCCATTCGTTCGCGTAGGATTGTTCGGGAGCCGTTTCCAATCCCCACGAATCAGGTCTATTTTTGTTGGCTTTCCCGTCATATCAACAGCATCTACATTTGTCTGATGTTGTGTCAGCGCAGCATGGATTTCCTTGATATACGAGCAGGTAAGCTGCCGTGTCCCACCCACGAAACGAAATAAACTCTCCACCACTTTTTCCTGGTCTTGCATCAGGTCAACAACGTACTCAACAGGTTTATTGGTTTTACCATGTGGAATCAGACTAGCTTGAATGCCCTTCTCGACAAGAGTGAGTGTAATTCCCCGGTCTAACGTGTAGAGATTCTCAATGATGCCTGTCTCGATAGCCCATTGGCGCTGAAGGCGCTCATTAAATTTCTTTATCGAAGAAAGATTGCGAAGGTTTCGCTTTTGCTCTTCCCATATTCCGGAAAGATGGGACAATCCTTCATCGACATACTCCTCCCAGTTTGGCGGAAGATCCTCGATTGGATTCCATTTATATGTAATGTCCTCTGTCACCTATGAATCCTCTCTGCTCTTAATCAGCCAATGCCTTCTCATCATTTATGATTCTTCCGGCGCCCCATGTATAGAGGAACGGATTAAAGACGCCGCTATGCCTGGGCTTTATGGTCCAGGAAGCCTTCGAGTTTTCGCGAGCGCACCGGGTGCTGGAGCTTGCGGATCGCCTTGGCCTCCACCTGGCGCACGCGTTCGCGTGTGACCTTGAAGATCCGGCCCACTTCCTCCAGCGTGTAGGTGTACCCATCGCCGATGCCATACCGCAGCTTGATGATCTCCCGCTCGCGATAAGTCAGCGTCTTGAGCACATCGTCGATGCGTTCCTTGAGCATCTCCTGTGTGGCCGACTGTACGGGAGACTCGACGCTTTCATCCTCGATAAAATCGCCGAAATAGCTGTCTTCGCTTTCCCCGATAGGCCGGTCCAGGCTGAACGGATGCTTGCTGATTTTCAGCACCCGACGGGCCTCGGCCACACTCATTTCCGCCTCGGTGGCGATTTCTTCGATGGTCGGTTCGCGCCCCAGTTCCTGCAGGAGATTCTTGCTGATCGTTCGCAATTTGCTCATCGTTTCGATCATATGCACCGGAATGCGAATCGTGCGGGCGTGATCGGCGATCGCGCGGGTAATCGCCTGGCGAATCCACCACGTCGCATAGGTGCTGAACTTGTACCCCCGTCGGTACTCATACTTATCGACCGCCCGCATCAGGCCGGTATTGCCTTCCTGAATGATGTCCAGAAAACTCAGGCCGCGATTGCGGTATTTTTTGGCGATGGAAACGACCAGACGCAGATTCCCGCCGGACAGGTCCCGCTTGGCCTGTTCATACTGGCTGTAGACCGCCTCGACGGCGCGAAGCCGCTTGTCCACCTGCCGCGGCGTTTCGGCTGCCAGTTCCTGAAGGCCGCGAAGCTCCTGCTGCATCGCCGCGATGTCCTCCTCGCTGTATTCCCGGGTGGGCCCCAGATCAATGATTCTCTCCAGTTGCTGCATTTTTTTCTGGATTCCCTGCAGCTTACGCATCATCGGCTGAATCCGGCTGGTGCGCAAACTCAATTCCTCCAGCAGCGTGGCGATCTTGCGCCGATTGCGGTGCATCTGTTTGAGGTCCTTTCGGACTTTTTCCAGATTGGGCGAGGCCAGTACGTTCTGAAACAGCGCGGCGTTGCAATCCAGCAGACGAATCGCCGTATCCAGGTTTTCCGGCATTCGTTTTTTGACCACGGAACGGACCAGATTTTCGGTCGTGCTCATTTTCATGGTGCGGTCGAACGGCAGGGTGCCGTCCTGGACCTGGCGAAGGATATCAATCGCCATCCGCGCAGCATAATCATTCTCCAGCACCTTACGACGAAAGGCCATCCGTGTCAGCTCGATCTTCCGCGCCAGGCTGATTTCCTCTTCACGGCTCAGCAGAGGGATTTCCCCCATCTGCGTCAGGTACATCCGGACCGGATCGTCGATGCGGCGGCCTTCCGATTCCCCGACGACGCGCTCCAGCACGCTGTCGCCGTCTTCATCCAGTTCCTGGTCTTCCGCGCCCTCGGCCTCCTCTTCAAAATCTTCTTCGCCCTGCGGGATATCGGCTTCGTCGAGAATCTGAATGCCCATTTCATCGAGCGTCATCAGCAGCGAGTCAAGCCGGTTCGGGGTAATCGCTTCGTCCGGCAGCTCCTCATTCATCTGCTCGTACGTCAAATACCCGTTTTTTTTGCCTTTTTCTATAATGGCCTTGATCTTGTCTTCCGCCAGAGTACTTAGCCCCGACAGCGGATCGGCTACGCCATCCTCCAGACTCTCGTCCCCCTTATCCAGGGACGAACTTTCCTCGGCCTTGCGGACGGAAATGGTTTCCGTTTCACCCTGCTCTGGCAGGATTGTCTCCTGGTTTTTCTCTTTCAGGGAAACGTTCTTTTTATTCGATGTACTCTTTGCAGCGCTTTTCCTGGGTTTCTTTTCTGCCATAGTATCGCTTTCGTTCTGGTTGTCTACGAGGTTATCTGGCTCTCATGCCCGGATGCCGCTGTTTTTGGGGCGGTCGCAATTCCTGAATCCGCCGCAATTCGGCGTCATTGTCGCCATCCAGACCTTCGAGCATTTTCTCTCTTTGTTTTTCCCGGATATATTGTTCCACTGTTTTAAGGGCGTTTTTCAGTCGTTCCTGATAATGGCCCTTTCGTCGTCCCTCATCCCGCAAGGCAAGCACCAGCGAGGCGGCATCCACTTCTTCGATCTGCCGCAGCAGCGCCTGTTCTGTAAGTTCCTGTCCGTTTCGAAGCATCTCAAACATAGGCCGGACAATGGTTTGAAGAATCGGCACGGTAAAATCCTCAGCAGCAAACCCCGCCGGTATATACGCAAACAAACCCGGCGAGTTCAGCAGGACTTCCAAAACCTCCGCCTGCGCGGCGGCATAATATCCCCGGCCCAGATCGTAGCGGACCACCCGCTGGTTACGGATCGCAACGCTGTCGTTTCGTCCCGCACGAGCATATCGCCTCATCTGGTCCCGTATCTGGGCGTCACTGAGACCGGTAATCTCGCGAAGCCGGGCTCGGATCAGACCATCGGCGATCGGGTCGCGTCCCTGCATTCGCTCCATCAGAGCGATACTGCGCAGATACTCTTCCACGAGGGTTTTGCGATCCTGCAGGTTGTCGCAGGCCTCGATCCGATCCACCAGACGCCGCCACTTGAATTCCAGCACATCCACGGCATGATCCACCATGGAGCCAAACGCCTCCGGACCCGCGGTCAAAAGGAAATCACAGGGGTCCTTTCCTTCGGTGACAAACGCAAGGCCGATGTCGATCTTCTGGGCAAGGCACACGTCCAGTGCCCGATTGGCGGCCTCCTGTCCGGCGATATCGCTGTCAAAGACCAGAACGATCCGTTTGGCATACCGCCGCAGCAGACGGGCATGCCCTTCGGTGAGGCTGGTGCCCAGAGTCGCCACCACATTGCGGCAGCCGAACTGATGGGCCATAATCACATCGGTATATCCTTCTACGACGATCGCCACGCCGCTGGAGACGATCTCATGCCGTGCATGATGCAGGCCGTATAAACAATTGCTTTTGTCAAAGAGCACGGTCGCAGGCGAATTCAGATACTTGGCCGGGTCGTCTGCCAGAGTTCGTCCGCCAAAACCGATGATTCGACCGGTCACGTCCCGGATCGGGAACATCAACCGATTCCGAAATTTATCATACGTGCGCCCTTCGGCGCCGCCGACAATCAGTCCCGCCTGCAACAGAATGGCTTCCGGTATCTTTCTTTGCCGGGCCGCCGCCCGCAATCCATCCCATGCCTCCACCGCCAATCCGAGATCCCATTGCCGAACGGATGGAACGCTGATCCGCCGGCGCTCCAAATACTCCCGCGCAAAACCGCCTTTGTCCTTGTCGGCAAGATTCGCCTGCCATAGTTTCATCGCCCACTCATTGGCCCGCGCGATCTGTTTTGGATCCGCCTGCGAACCCTGCTCGTTGGCCGGCCGTTCCGCAATCGAGACGTCAATACCGGCCCTTTCTCCCAGACGCTGTACCGCCTCCGGAAAGGGTACATTTTCTCGAAGTTGGACGAATTTAAAGACATCCCCCCCGGCTCCGCAGGCAAAGCATTTGAAAATCTGCTTGACCGGGCTGACATAGAGACTGGGTTTGTGGTCCTGATGAAACGGACACAAACCTACAAATTCTTTCCCCTTCTTATCCAGCCGAAGATGTTCCGAGACCACATCCACAATATCATTGGCCTGCTGGACCCGGCTGACCAGGTTCGCATCAAATTTTACCGACACCACAAATCCGTTTGCTAAGTCTTCTATACCGTGGTTTAAGAGATCGGAGGCCCTCCGGCGCCTCCGCGGCAGTCCTGTCCAAGAAAAACACAGGTTCACAACCGATCCGCTTGTTACAAAACCCATCCCCTTCTTGCGCAGGCAAAAAGGAGTTGACAATAGAATATAGTCAAAAGTTGGAGGAAGTCAAGGCAACCTAGAGAAAAACCTCATTTTCAATATAGAAATAAAGGCTCATATACAGGTGCGACACATGGCCTGTTAGGACTTTTTAAAGGGATTTTAACTGTTCCCATGTGATATGATCCAAACGATCCACCACGAGGTCTGCGTGGTCGGCCAGTTCTTGCGCCGGATAGGTATTGGAGACAGCCACGCGCTTCATCCCCGCTTTTTTCGCCGCATCCAGCCCCCAGAAAGAGTCTTCAATCACGGCACATTCCTGCACATGGATCCGCCCTTTTCGGGCATTGAGTCGTTCCAGCGTTTTCAAGTATCCTTCCGGATGCGGTTTGCCCCGACAGACGTCATCGGCGGTTACAATCACTTCAAACGAGCATACCAGGCGAGTTCCATTCAGGATCAAGTCAATATCGCTTCGCAAAGCGCCGGAGCAGATGGCCAGCCGAATCGCTTTTTCCTGCAGCATCGCTACAAACACATCAACGCCTTCCAAAAGGCAATGCTGCCCTTGTACGAGTTCTTCAAAACGGATTCTTTTGCGCTGCCTAAGCTGGGCGGCTGTTTTCCCGCCCAGGTCCACTCCAAAATCCGCCGACAGCGCCTCCATACACTCGGCATCTGTGAATCCAAGATATCTGTCATAATACTGCTGCCGGGTCATGGCGATCCCAAAAGCGGGCAGCACATCCAGAAAGGCCTGACAATGCAAAGGCTCCGAATCAGCGATCACCCCGTCAAAGTCAAAAATCACGGCTTTGAGCACAAGCAGTTCTCCCGAACAAAGGAATCAAGCTTCTTGCGGAACCGGTCCGACCAGGGCTTCGTATTCCCGAAACGTAGATTTATCGCCGCTGCAAATCCGTTCCGCGCGAGCGTGGATTTGGGGGGCCGTTCTGGCGACATAACGGCGTGCGATCAGGACCTTGCGTTCTTTCATGGAAATCGTTTTCTGTCCGTTGTCCGCCCCATCGGCCAGGGCGGTCTGCATGTCCACGTTTGTGCTTGCCTGATCGCAGAATAAATAACCGATGATCAACTCAACAGCGCTATCCACAAGATCCCGTCCGTACAGATCCATATAATCCACGCCGGCCTCTTTTACGAACGCCACCGCCTTGAATAGCTGTGCTGTCCCTTCGGCAAGAATGTCCAGCAGATTCCTGAGCCCGCCGTCATATTCCTTTTCGGCCAGTTCGGCCAGGTATTTTTCCGCCGCCCCGCCGCAGACGCCGCGCACCGCCGCGACCACCTGCAACTGACTGGTCCCCTCATAGATCGTCGTGATCCTCGCATCACGGGCATACCGCTCGCAGGGATAATCTTTCATGTAACCGCTGCCGCCCAGCACCTGAATGGCGTCATAAGCCACCGTATTGCACATTTCCGAACAATAATACTTGCTCATCGGGGTCAACATGGCCGTCAGGCGTTTGTATTTGCGGGACAAATTTTTGAGTTCCTTTTCCTCGGCCTTGTCCTCGACGCCGCGTTCCATTTTTTTAAGCACTCCGATTTCGGTATCCACTGCCCGGCAGGTCTCATACAGCAGGGCCCGCCCGGCTTCGATGGCGATCTTCATTTCGATAAGCATATCGCGGACGGCCGGCAGCTTTTCGATCGGCACGCCGAACTGTTCCCGGCTGGCCGCATAATCGCGGGCCACGCGATAGGTCGCCTCGGCGATGCCCATGGACTGGGCGGCGATTCCGATCCGGGCGCCGTTCATCAGAGCCATCACATACGTCACCAGCCCCCGCTGCCGTTCGCCGATCAGCTCGCACGGGGTATTATCGAAGAACAGCTCGCATGTCGGCGAACCGTGAATCCCCAGTTTGTCTTCCAGCCGCCGCACGTGCACCGTCGGACCGCGATCGCAAACAAACAGGCTCAATCCAAGCCCTCCGCTGCGATCCGGTTCGCTGCGGGCCATCACCAGCAGGACCTGGCCGCATCCGTTCGTGATAAACCGTTTGACGCCGTGCAGATACCAGTTCCCTTGGTCATCCTGGAAGGCCCTCACCTTGCATGCCTGCAGGTCCGAACCGGCATCCGGCTCGGTCAGCACCATCGCCCCGGTCACCTTGCCGGCCGAAAACAGCGGCAGGTACTTTTGCTTGATCTGTTCCGAGGCAAAGGCGTTGATCGTCTCGGCGATTCCCTGCAGGCCGAAGATATTCATCAGCGGCGCATCGGCCCGCGAGACCATCTCGGTGGCCGCCGTGTAGATCAGGTTGGGAAAATTCAATCCGCCAAACCGATGCGGCAAAGTCGCCCCCATGACATCCGCCTTGGCCAGCGCATCCAGCGACTCGGCAATGCCTCTGGCATAGCGCACCGAACCATCCGGATCGAGGGTATTGCCTTCCTGATCGATCTGTTCGCTGCGCGGATCGATAAAATCGCCGCTGAGCTGTCCGACCGTATCCAGCACCATCTTGTAATTCCGGATCGCCTCTTCGGCATCGGCCGGAGCATAATCGGCATCCTGGGTAAATCGGAATCCTTCTTCCTGCAAGGCGGCGATTTCGGCCAGATCCATATGCTTCAGCAAAAAACGAATGTCGTCGTTGTCTCGGTAAAAATTGGCCATTTCCTATAGTCCTTTTCAAGGACCAGTCACTGGTCACTGGTCACTGGTCACTATTTCAAGCTTTTTCCTTGATCGCCTTAATCATCATCGGAACCACTTCATTCAGGTCGCCGAGAATCTTATAATGCGCAATATTGAAAATCGGCGCATCAGGATCGTTATTGATGGCGATGATCTTCTGACTTTCACTCATTCCTGCCTGGTGCTGAATGGCGCCGCTGATCCCCGCGGCAATGTACAGACTCGGCCGGACCGTCGTACCGGTCTGTCCCACCTGGTGGTCCCGGTCAATAAAACCCAGGTCAACGGCCGCTCGGGTTGCTCCCGGCGCCCCGCCCAGACAGTGGGCCAGGTCCCAGATCTGCTTGAAATTCTCCCTGCTTCCCACCCCGGCGCCGCCGGCCACGATGATCCGCGAGGCCTTGAGGTTGACCTTCCTTTCCTGTCTTTGTTCCCGGAGGATTTCCAGGGCCAGGTCTTCCTGCGACAGGCTCACCTTTTCCTTGACCACTTTGGCTTTGCGATGCGTATCCGGCTCGGGCATCGGCATCACGCCTTCCCGCACGGTCGCCATCTGCGGCCAGCGGTCAAAATTAATGATCGTAGCAATAATATTGCCGCCAAACGCCGGACGGATCTGGAATAAGAGATTCTCATAGACCTTGCCGGTCTTGGCGACCTCATGGTTGCCGATCTGCAGGTCCGTACAATCCGCCGTCAAACCGGCCTTGACCGCGCTGGCTACCCGCGGCGCCAGATCCCGCCCGCAGGGCGTCGCCCCATATAGAACAATTTGCGGCTTATGTTTGTGAATCAAATCGTGGATCACCTTGGCATAGGAAGTGCTTTGGTAATGCTCCAGAAGGGGATGCTCGGCCAGATAGACCTTGTCGGCCCCATAATGAGCCAGACAGTCGACCATCTCCTGGCACGTATCGCCCAACATCACCGCCGCCAGAGGCACTTTCAGGATATCGGCCAACTCCCGGCCTTTGCTCATCAGCTCCATCGGCGTATCCTCAAGCATACCGGCATGCTGCTCGGCAAAGACCCAGACTTCTCCTGCGGTATTCACTTCGATCATTCTTCAATCCTTTATCTACTATCCGGGATGGACTGCTTTTTACCCTATCGTATGGTCCACGATCAGTTCGTGCACCATAGCATTGAGCGCCGGCTGGGTCGGCTCGACGTTTTTGGTCTCCTTGGCCGTCAGCACAACGCTTTGGATACGATGCACCTTGGTCGGCGAGCCGTCCCGCCCGCACCATTTCAGGTCCGCCTCCAGAAAATCCAAGTCCCATTGCTGGATCAGAAGCCCCTTCTCTTCCAGGGCTTTCGCATCCGCCTTGTCTGCCAATTCGGCGGGAGTCCGGGCTTTTTTGTATTTCATCAACCGTCTGGCGGAGGCAACCCGTGGTTCATTGGCTTCATCGATAACCGTCAGCAGGATCGGCAGTTTCGCCCGGACTTCCTGCCAGCCGTTGCCGATGTTCCTCCTGGCCGTGATCCTATCCCCCTCCAGATCAAGCAGCTCCTGGACATAGGTAATCTGGGCAATCCCCAGTTTCTCCGCGGCCTGAGGACCCACCTGGGCCGTATCGCCGTCTATCGCCTGCCGACCGCATAACACGATATCATAATCCCGTTTCCGCACGGCACAGCTTAGAATGTAACTCGTTGCCAATGTGTCACTTGCGGCACATCGCCGGTCGGTAATCAGGATCGCCTCATCGGCCCCGCGATACAAGGCCTGCCGCAATACCTCGCTGGCCGCTGGCAATCCCATCGTCATCACCGTTACATGGCCGCCGAAACGGTCTTTGATCTGCAGCGCCAACTCAAGCGCATTGAGGTCCTCCGGATTGAAAATCGCCGGAAGCGCCGCCCGGTTTACCGTGCCGTCGGCGTTCATCGCCTGGCCTGTAATTCGTTTTGTATCAGGCACTTGCTTTACAAGCACCACACATTTATAAGACACCTTGTCGTCTCCCTGACTACTTTATTACCATTCTGTTACCCTGTCCAAAGTTGGCCAAGTGTACCCGAATCGAACCATCAGTCAAATAAAAACTCATCCCGACTCCTCTCAAAAAGCACGCCGGCACAGCAGACCGTATTCTTTCCTTTCTTTTTGACAGCGCCGGCTCGTTCCTCTATGGTTCCTGATATCTATGGTAGAAGCTCCGTCGGGATTGTGTTATACTCGCCTCTGAAATCAAATCGATGAGAGAATGGCGTGTTCCGGTTCGTCTTTGTAACGGGCGCCAGTCGGAAACAAGGAAAATCGCGTGAACACAGACAAACCGCAACGAATGGATGCGCGACTGACGCAGGGACCGGTAGGCCGGCAGCTTGTGGGCCTGGTGATTCCCATGGTCTGGGGCATGTTCGCGATTATCGCCTTTAACCTGACCGACACCTTTTTTGTGGGCCAGCTCGGCACCCGTCAACTGGCGGCGATCAGTTTTACCTTTCCCGTGGTGATGACCGTGGGCAGCATTGCCGTCGGGCTGGGTGTCGGAGCCGCCTCGGTTATCAGCCGGGCGATCGGACAGGGCGATCCGGGAAGGGTACGGCGATTGACAACCGACAGCCTGATCCTGACAACGCTGTTTGTGGCGTTGTTCTGTATGCTGGGCCTGTTGACGATTGATCCGCTGTTCCGACTGCTCGGCGCCAATGACGACCTTTTGCCTCTGATAACCGACTATATGCGGGTTTGGTATTTCGGGATGATCTTCCTGGTCGTGCCGATGGTGGGAAACAATGCCCTGCGTGCCTCCGGGGACACGTTGAATCCGTCGCTGGTGATGATGGTCTCGGCGGTGATCAATGTAATTCTCGATCCGATCCTGATCTTCGGCCTGTTGGGCTTTCCGCGGATGGAACTGCAGGGCGCTGCCTTGGCCACGGTGATCGCACGGGCGTTTTCGCTGCTGGCGGCTCTGGCGATTCTGCATTTTCGCAAACGGATGCTGAGTTGGTCTCTGCCTCGTACGGAGGAAATGTTCCGTTCGTGGCGGAGCGTGCTGCATGTGGGAATCCCGGCGGCCCTGATGTTTGTAATCGTTCCGGTCGGCGGCGGGATTATCACCCGGCTTCTGTCCGCGTTCGGCAAGGAGGAAGTAGCGGCCTTCGGAGTCGCCACGCGAATCGAATCGTTCGCCTTTATCCTGATCTACGCCCTCTCGACCAGCGTGACTCCGTTTGTAGGACAAAACACCGGCGCCGGCCTGTTTGGACGGATACGCAAGGGGTTGAATCACTCCTTTCTCTTCTGTCTGATTTGGGGTGTTGTCGCGGCGGCGGCGCTGGGCGCTTTTGGAAAAGAGCTGGCCTCGGTATTCGACAGGGAGCGCAATCCGAAGGTTATCGAGGCGGCGGCGCTGTACCTGCTGATTGTGCCGATCAGCTATGGAATGCAGGGATTGACGTTGATTTCCAGCGCCGCGTTCAATGCCCTGGGCCGACCGCTGCCGGCGACGATCCTGACCTTTTTCAGGGCCATCTTCATCGCGATCCCGCTGGGATGGGGACTGATGTATTGGATCGGGCCGGGGGGGATCTTCATCGGACTGGCCGTCTCCAATATCTGCGTCGGGATATGGGCGTATCTCTGGAATCGAAGGGCCCTGCGACAGGAGCAGCAGATCCACGAAGAAAAACAATTTTTGCTCGATGCCGTAGGAATGTGAATGGGCCCTGTCATGAAACGGGCAAGTGGGAACCATCGAAGGTGGGCTTTATGACAGCAAAGACCTTTCAGGC
>JAFGGE010000210.1 GCA_016930745.1 Sedimentisphaerales bacterium | reverse complement strand
GTCAAAAGGAATAAGTATTCATAGTCATACGCCGAATCGGCATGGCCATAGGCACGCTTGTCCATCATGGAAAAGCCGGCTGGACGAATAATAATGGCGCCCAACAGACCCATCTCGATTTGCAGTTCCGGATTGGTCCCGCTGTGATAAAGATAGGTTCCGGAATGGGTTGCCGTAAAAGTGTACGTTACGACACCGCCGTTATTGGCCGGAGCCTCCTGGGTAAGCAAGCCCGGCGCGCCGCCGGCAGCCGCCACACTCAACTGCCCTGGAAATACCATGGACACCGGCACCGTCAGCTCACTGGTCAGATGAATTATGACGGTATCGCCCTGGTTCGCTTCCAGCGTCGGTCCGGGATACTGCATGCTCCCTGCGCCGTTGGCGTAGCCCCACATGTAATAACTTCCCCCGTCCGGCGTCATGATATATCCTTCGCGGGCCGCCAAAGTAAATTCTTTACCGGCCGCGGTTACCGTCCCTTGTACGGCGGGAATCATTGCCTGTACGGTCCAGGACATACACAACAAGACCGCAACCGTCAGGAATATGACGCCTCTCTTTGTTCTTCGTAACCTCTTCATGATCGAATTCTCCTATCTGATATTTTGTTTCAAGACTTTCTATTCCTGACTGTTATGGCGCGGAAATAACGACTTCCGTCATTATGCCGCCAAAATCCTGCTGATCATTGCTCAGGGCGTTGAGATTGGTGGAATATAGAACGTAGGTGCCCACCGGCACATTCGTCGTATCCAGGATTACATCCATCGCCTCACCTCCGCCCAGCGTTACGGAGTTGGTCTTGTATGACAGATCCTCACCATTGGGACCCTTGAGCAATCGCGATCCGATTCCGACCACCCGCATCGGGATGCCTGCGATCGTTAATGTGAAGAAATCCGTCGTTGACAGACTGCTTACCCGCAATAAGATCTTCTGTCCCTTCTGGGCCTCGATCAGGGCATCGATCTTCTGCGATTGTCGATTCATCATCGTATAGCCGTCATCACCGGCTGTATTGGTTAACGCATACGGTATGACCGTGTCCGGATAGCCGCGACCGTTGAGCATGGGGTACTTGTCGTCCATCATCGCAAAGGGCAGAGGCTGGACGGTAAGACTGGCGTCATGAAATGCCGGATCGAACGAAGCGATCTGGATCGGATAGTCCACATCATAATAGGTCGATCCATCTCCGTCGTTATAGGCATACTTATATCCTGTATGATGGACAAAAGCACCCAGGAGCGTCCCGTCGGGCAGATTATTCTGAATGGGCTCCACATACAGTTGTCCCAACATACCCATCTGCATATGCTCGGTCGCCTCTACATGGCAATGCCACATATAGGTGCCCGGCTCCACCACGTTGTAGTAGTACGTCAGCGAGGAGCCCATATTGATGGAAACAGACAGATCCGGCACACCGTCGAAGATGCTTGCAGCATTGGGAAACCCATGCCAGTGTATGGTATGGGGGTCAAATAGATCCGGTCTTATCATCATGCCTACATTGGTCAATGTCAGATATACTTTCTGACCTTCCTTGACCCGAATGGTGGGGGACGGGAAATCCGCCCCCACCATGGCGCTCATGATGACCATGTCATCCGGAATCCCGGTGACATCACTGAACCCGAAAATATACTGCAATTTACCGTCGGCCATATTGACGAATCCGTCCCCTGCTGCCATGTGGATACAGACATGGTCATTGGCCGGATCACCGTCCCCGTCCGTGTCGATCCCATCGGTGTCGGGAGGACACTGGGAAAGCACTGCTGCCTGTAAGGGCATCACCAGCCAGGCCGCAAAACAGACGACCATCAGAAGCTTGATAATGGTTTTCAGGTGTATCATTTTTTACTCCCTTCGTATCTTTAGTTTATCGTTTCATGAACAACACGTCTGTTTAAGGACAACAATTGGTTCGGTTAAATTGACTGGCAAAGACCTGGTAATCCAGCAGGTTTACGATTCCATCCCCGTTCAGATCACAGGGGCTGTAATCGTACACGCCGCAGACCGTCATCCAGTTCTGGATGAAAATCAGGAAGTCGAACAGGTCCACATCGCCGTCCACATCGAAGTCGGCCGAACAACTGGGCCGCAATTCGTCGGCTCCGGCATCCACAAACATCCCACCCGGTCGGATTTCACCATCATAATCGAAATTCAGGACGGGCATGGTTGTGAGGGAGAAGTCACCGATATTGATGGCGTCGGAATCGCAACCGATATGGTAGTTGCCTTGTATCCCGATAGGATCGAACCGCACCGTAACAAAATTGCCTCCTTCATCCAGTACCGCCGCTACAGCCAGAGTGTTGTTATACGGCGCTGAGAACGAAGGATCGCCGGCCAGGTTGGTGCCGTCGTCGTAATCGGCGCCGGTGGCGTCGGTCAGACTGGTCAGCAGACAGCCTATCGGAGAAAGATAGGTCGGGAAGGGAAATCCTACAACCGCCAGATCCCAGACCGGCATGGTTGGATTGGGAGCCAGCCCACCCCGGCCGCCTTTCAGGGAAGCATCCCAGTAAAACGAACGGTTTCCGTGGATAATGTTGTTGTGCAGATACGGATCCGTAAACGTTTGTCCGGTGATGTCCGCCAGATTCTGATTGTTCGGCGTGCTTACGACGCCGGCCGGCTGAGGATTGGACACCTGCAAAATCCCCGGTGAAAACGCCTCCGCGCTGGTAGCCGTGCTGTCGTTGTTGGCGATCGTGTTGTGCACGATATTGGCTCTCAGGGCATCGCTGAGGAATATCCCTCCGGCCGACTTGGCCGCCACGTTGTTGATGATCATGTTGTTCATGATGTCGAGTTTATACCATTGATCAGGGGACAGCATCGCGTCGGTTCCATTGATGCTCTGAGCGGAAATCCCGCCACCATCGCCCGAACCGGCCAGGTTGCCCTGGATCAGATTGTTGAAGATGGCGACAGAGCCGGCCCCGGCATCCAGTTCGCCCGGATCTTCCGGATCGATGAAATTCTGGATGTGAATTCCACCGCCGTCGCCGCCCAGAGGAGCACCGTAAAAGACCTCGTTGCTCACAATGCGGTTGCGGGCGATCAGCCCGTTGTCGCTGGATCCATTATGTGCAATGCCACCACCGCTCCATCGGGAGAAATTGCCCATGATCAGGTTGTCGGTGATTTCATAGTTGAGGGAGTTGGCATAGATGGTTACACCGCCGCCTCCGTTCACTCCGCCATTTTTCAGAATGTGATTCCCGTAAATTTTTACATTCTGATTGGACACATCACCTCCGGTGGCCAGCCCAACAGAGATGCCGCCACCGTACGTACCCTGGTTGCTCTTGATCAGGTTGTTGCGAATCTCGAAGAAATCAGCGTTGCCGAACAGGTAAATCCCGCCGCCGGAAACGGCGCCGCTGATTGTCAGTCCGTCAATAAATGCCGGGATTTCCTCGGTAAATGTTTCAGGATTCGTATTCACCATGATTCCCGCCCCTTCCATGGCGGCAAAGGGCAACCCGACTGGCGGCATATCGCCGTTGGTGACAAGCTGTTCGACTTTCTGCTGCCATAGGGCCACTTTTTCAGCCGGAACGGGATTGGCGTTGATGATCGTGGAAGCAGCGCCCGAACCTTGCAGACGAACATCCTTCCAGACAATCGGATTTTCCCAGTAGGTGCCTGGCTCGATAATGATCAAAGCTCCCTCGGAAGCGTTGTCAATGGCGTCCTGGATAGGGGTGTTCGGGAAATTGGCGCCGCCGGCCACATGGATCACATTGTCGCATGCATCCACATGAAGTGTGATTCCCAGTTCCGTGGAGAGCCCGGTATCATTCCGGGTTACAACCAACTGGCCTGTGCTGATCGAATCAAAGTCCACCGATATCTCGATGCTGGTATTGGTCCATTCCAGAATCGTGACCGGTTCGCCTGCGACCGTCACCGTTCCACCCTCTGTACCGAAGCCATAATCACGGATGATCAACTGGGAGCTTCCCGGAATATCCGGAACATAATCCGGATTGGGCACTTGCTTGCTGCCCACGGCCGTGATAATCACGGACCCGCCGTCTTCACAGACAATCGGTCCTCCATCGGGACCCATAACCGAATAGATGACGGGAGTTCCAGTGGCCGGTTCCACATCCAGCACCCGGTTTGGATATCCCACAAACGCCGCGATAGGAATTACCGGCGTATCCAGGTAGGTGGTTGTACCCGGCGTAAAGTTGAAGATATAGGGCACTTGGCTGTAATCGGGATCAAACCACGGATCGATGATCATTTGCCCAGAATTGCCCGGATCCGGAATCGGTCCGGGATGATTCAGTACGATAGTCAGCATATTCGGAGAAACGCCGCTGGGCGCCCCGATATTCATCGTAGCCGTGGAGGGAAGCAGTGCGTTGTAGGTGCCAAACTCGTCACAGTACACGCGCGCCACCTCGTTGCCGGCATAGTCAAAAAAGGCCACGGGAATCCACGCTGGAGCGGATTTTTCGCCGCTGACCGGGCTGGTGGTATCGAATTCGGCCGCCAAATCGTTGTTAATGAAACCGACGGCACGAGCGGCCTTGGGCGTCTTACTGAACAGGAAGAAATCAGCCGCTGCGTTCTTGCCCGGAGACACAATCAATTGTTTGCGGTCGGGCAAGGGACGCATCCGGCCGGCAAATGGGGCCTCAATCAAATCGGCAATCCCCGGCAACGGAGTCCCGTCGTCATAGGTTTGATAACTCAAATAGGGAGGAACTTCCCGTAAATCACCCACCACCACCGGCGGAAGCAGCAACGGACTCGGGATGTACTGGTCGCCGAAATCGACGTTCTTGTCTTCTTCCTTGACCAGTTCCAGGCCCGAAGGCGTCGTCACTTCGACGATATACATGGTGTTCGGAAGTCCTTCCGCCTCCAGATTTCCGCTGGCCATACCGCCGGGGAAATAGGAACCAAAGGCATAGCCTCCGTCGAAAATACCGGGACGAACCTGATTCCAGGTGGCAAAGTTGTCAAAGCAACCAGCCACTTCCTGACCATGCAGGATCATCGGCGGCTGTGTGCAGCCACAGGGATTGCTATCGTCCCAACTGTCCGTCGTGGTGATCTGGATGGCGTCGCCGGGATGGAATACATCCAACGGTTCGATTGTATTGCGCTTCTGGTCTTCCGGACCCATCGGATCGCCATCGGCCCAGCCAAAGGGATAGTTATCCACATCAGCCGGGGTTACTTCACCGTCGTTATTCAGATCGTCGATTGCACCATTGGCATCAATATCGGTATAGAGATTAACCTGTACATTGGGAATACCCGGCTCCCAGCCCTCGGCAGCGGAATAGCGAGGATCGTCTTCGGCGCGGGTTACTGCATAGTATACAATACCGCTGATGCCCCCGTTTTCGGCGGGTCCATACAGCGTTTTGCCCCATTCAATGATATTGGTTTGTCCCAGAAACAGATGCATCGCCTGGGTCAGGACTTCACCGACCTCCGTCCGCGACAGATCGTTAAGCGTATTCGGATTAATTAAGGGATTGCCTTCGCAATCCAGATTCGGCAACGGATTGACCTTGTCTCTGGAAGGCATATCCCATCCGTTATCGGGAGGGATGGCGCCGCCAAGATCGACAATGCTGGTCATTCCAGTGGCCTTGAACCGGGCGAAATCCACTTCCGTGACAAGCCATTTGAAGAAGGGAAAGACCTCGGCAAATTCATATTCACCCTTGAAGTCGGTCACGGTGCCCTGATAGAGTGTGCCATCACGGAAACGGATGTTGACGGCCTGGTCGCGAATTCCCATTTCATCCGGATCGCGGAATCCATCTTCGTCCAGATCGAGAAAGACGCTGCCTTCCAGCTTGCCGAACCAAGCGAAGGATAATACATTACCCAGGTCGATTGGACCACCCCCCGGAGGCACGACGACCGTATTAAAACCGAAAATAGCATCCAGATTCAGATCCCAGGTCACCAGTTGATAGGTTCCCGGAGGAACGCTGGGGATCGTAAACGTACTGTCCGGATTGCATGGAGCGACATATAAACCCTGGAAATCGGTCATGGAATTCAGGCCGATCCATGCTTCCGGCACCGGCTCTCCGGGCCAGAAACCCTGTACAAACGGAGGCCGTCCAAAATGGTTATAAACCACCCGGCCGGAAATGTCGCTCGTAGGTCCTCCGGCGTTGGGAAGCGCATTCAGGGTATTGGTCTGTTGGGTGAATCCTATGAAAACGTGATAGGATGCCGGACCGAATTCTACAAAAACCGGCGGCTCATTGGCCTTGACCCACGCGTCGATCACATGTGTTCCCTCGATCGTGGTCGTCTGAATCCATTCTTTGCTGGGGGGAATGATCTGCACCGCATATTTGCCCGGAGCCAGGTTCTTAATCAGTAATTCTCCATTCACATCGGTCAGAAGGACCATGCTGCCCGGCATATCGACAATCGGATTGCCATCGCCATCCAGAAGATACTCGCCGGTGTCCGGATCCTTTTGATAAGTTGTCCCCAGCATGTTTCCAAAGGCATCAAGCATCTGCTGGCCGCCAATGTCGGCGATAACTACGGAAAAACCAGCAAGACCCGGTTCGACCGTGTCGGGGATCCCGTTGACCGGCTGGCGGTCATGGAACGCATACACGGAAATCTGTGCCGTCGGAACCGGTTGCGGATTGACCACCACGGTCACTTCCGTCTGACCAACCGCTATGTTCTTTCCATTATTGACATATCCCGTATACGGCAGGATGGACAGCATGTATCGCGTATCGTCGGGCACATTGATCTCCACGCTGCTCCCATCCGCATCGCCTTTGGCAACGACCGGGGCATGACTGCTGTGGATGGCGACAGAAAGACTGTCGGCAACCTGAACGCCCGGCGTGACGGGGTGCGTTGTGTCTTTTTCGAGCATCCAGCGAAATCCGGATACCGGATTGTTCTGCGGATCGGTCACGTGCACCGTCAAGCCAATCGCCGACGGTACGATCAGGGCGCACATAACGAACAGAATCACAGCGCCTAAAATGTCTGTTTTATGTTTTCTCTTACACCTCTTGCGCATGGCTAAATCTCCAGAAAAAAGTGAATATTTGTTTAAATTGATTCCCAACTTGTCATGTATCGTTTCCTCCGACTGAACCATAATCTTTGTAATCCCTTAACTACATTCCACTCTTTAACTCTCATTACGATCTTTATTTTACTTTGCATTTATATGTCTCGCACCTGTACCCACTGGGCCGCTACTACCAAAAGATCATCTGCGTCAACATAACCATCCCGATTGACATCTGCCCCCGCGCACCAGAGAAGAGAATCGCAATCGGCGTGCATCCAGTACCCGCTGAAAACAGCCAGGTCACTCAGACCCACTCCCCCATCATCGTCGATATCCACCGCCTCCAGTTCGCTTCCCAGAGAGATCGTAACGTCGACCGCAGCGCCTTGTCCGATCTGTGCCCCGGCATTGGGATTCTGGCTGCTGACATGTTCGACAGGGGTGAGAGGGTCAAAATCGTATTGCACGCCACCCAGGAGAAGCCCGGAACCGATGAGCGTTTTTTCTGCATTGACAAGAGATTGTTGTGTTACGTTCGGCACCCTTACGAGCGTAGCTTCTTCAATCGTAGCGGTATAACGGATATAGCTGTTATGAGCCAAGGCTCCCGCCGCATTGATCAGAAAGGTGATATGGTCGCCTTGTTGTACTGAAACGCTCGGAAGTACATATGTATGTAGCGTGTAATCGTTCCACGGGATAGGGATCGAATACAGGACCGGCGCCGTGAGATCTTCGGCATTGATCGCCACAGAAAAAACCACATCCCACCCCTGCAGGGAATCATAATAGCGTCCGACGCTGCCGGATATCCGAATAATTCCGGTATAACTGCTTTGCCATCGCCGTACGGCGGCCCATTGGTCATTCAGAGCCTGTGCCCACGGGTATCCCCCATCTTTCCATGACATCGGCGGACGACAGCCGGTGCTGTCTCCTCCAATGCCCCAGGCCTCCGCCGGCGGCGTATACCCTTGGGGCCAGTAAATACTAATATCGGTAGGTTGCTGCCAGTAAAACGGATTGGGATGCCACCCATAGAAACTGCCATCGTTGCCCGTAAAATTGGATATGTATCCGTATTCCCAACCGAATTCCCCTTGATTCACAGCACCGTCCATCCGACTGAATTCCCAATCCAGAACCGAGTTGGCCAACGTTCCGGCGGATCGGCATAAAGGCGTTGTCATGCACACGAACAGAAAGAAGAATAAATGATTTCGCTGATTCATACGATTTACCGCCGATTATGTTGTTGATTTTCGAATCCACGGATTTCTCGGATAATCCCTTCAAAGAGATCATTCCGCATTCGCAAGACCCGGCCTGGAAAAAGAGGTGGGGCGTACCGGCCGTGCCGGCCGGTACGCATGGGTTTGGTCTTGGAGGAGGACCTGTCTTGCAAAAAAGTGCAGGAGTGCACTGGAATGGCTATACGGAAAAGTTCCCCATGAACAACGCCGTCTTCCCTCCGGACGTCTGCAACCCTCCTGGCAATACCAGGGATAGCCGGCCTCTTTCTGAAAAGAAGCATTTCCCTACGCATCCGTTTTCATCCCTTCCAAATCTTTTCTCGCCCGCCGTTGTTTTCTCCCCGTCTTTCCGCCGAACATGGGGAACTCGCTTAAAACATACTCCGCAAAGGAAAGGGGTGCCTATAGGGAAGGCCCTTATTTATTCTTCGCTTATCCCTTAGTTGTATCAGGCTGCGCTTAGAGGCAACGATGTGAGTTTGAAGCCGAACACGTCGCATATCCAGGGCCGACAATCAACATCCGCTCCAGCTTGGAAACAGAGGTAACAGCACATGGGGAATTCGACGATGAAGCATTCTGCAAACACTTTTCAAGCCATAGCGTATTATGCCATGGCTTGTGTTCTTTCTTTAATACAAAGTATCGATCTTGGCGGCCAGAATGAAGTCATTTTCATGGAGGCCGTTGATCTTGTGTGTCCATAAGGAGACTTTTACCCTGCCCCAACTCAGAAACAAGTCCGGGTGATGTCCTTCAACCTCGGCCAGCTCACCGACCTTATTGACAAATTCCAGCGCCCGGCGAAAATCCGGGAACCGAAATTCTTTTTCCAGGCGGGTTTCCTCGACCACCTCCCAGCCTTCGCCCAACTGTTTCCGATATCCAGAAAGGAGGTCGCCTTTCAGCGATTCGGTTCCTCCTTTACAGGGAGTACATTCTTGTCGATGCAACGCCGCTCTGGCATCCATAACATTCCATCCTTTCCGTGCCGCCAAAACAGCACGCTGTTATTCCACCAGGATAATGGCATCCACCGGGCATACCTCGGCGGCTTCTCTGGCCTGTTCCTGGAGTTCTTCAGGAATGTCGCCCATCTTCACTTCCGCTTTTTCGGGGCCCATCGTAAAGACCTCCGGGCATACATCCACACACTGACCGCAGGAAATGCAATCATCCGTTACTATCGCCCGCATCG
>JAFGGE010000015.1 GCA_016930745.1 Sedimentisphaerales bacterium | reverse complement strand
TTCCGCGCTGCGCTGATCTGACGCAGGGCCTCGCAATAATTGGTCATATCGTTAAGGATCACCAGTACGTGCATATCCTCTTCGAAGGCCAGATACTCGGCCGCCGTCAGGGCCACACGGGGAGTCGCAATCCGCTCGATCGCCGGATCATTGGCCAGATTGATAAACAACACCGCCCGCTCGATCGCGCCGGTATTGGTCAGGTCGTTGATAAAGAACTGGGCCGCCTCGAAAGTAATGCCCATGGCGGCGAATACCACGGCAAACGCTTCCCCCTTGCCCAACACCGTCGCCTGGCGGGCAAGCTGTGCGGTAATGTCGTCGTGAGGAAGACCCGAACCGGAAAAAATCGGAAGCTTCTGCCCTCGCACCAACGGATTTAGTCCGTCGATCGTGCTGATGCCCGTCTGAATAAATTCGTTCGGATAATCGCGGGCGTAGGGATTGATCGGATTGCCGTTGATGTTGAGCCGTTTCTTAGGGATGATGGCAGGCCCATCATCTTTGGGACGGCCGGTCCCGTCGAAGACGCGCCCCAGAATCTCCGGCGAAACGCCCAGCTCCATCGGCTTGCCAAGAAATCGGACGGTGCTGTTGTCCACATCGATCCCTTCGGTGCCTTCAAAAACCTGCACAAGGACCTTATCGGCCTCCACCTGCAGAATCTGCCCATGCCGCGTCGTGCCGTCGGCGATTTCAATATCGACGATCTGCCCGTATTTCGCCCCTTCGACGCCCTCGACCAGCATCAGCGGCCCGGCGATCTCTGTCACTGTGCGATACTCTTTCAGCATCTTACGCTCCCGTATTCACGTTCGGTTTTACCCGATCTGGACCGCCGTCTCAGGCGACGGCGCTGCATTGTTTCATTTGTTCGTCAATCGTTTTTCGAATGTCCACGACCTTCGGAAGGTCTTTTTCCTCCACGAATTTGGCGCGGGCGATATCGGTTCGAACAGGCAGTTTCGTGATCTCGCCGATCTCCAGGCCCTGCTCCACCGCCTCCAGCGCCTTGGCGTGGAAGTGCAGGATCGTTTTAAGCAGTTCGAATTGCTTGTCGATGCTCGTATGGGTATCCACCTTATGGAAAGCGTTCTGATGGAGAAAATCCTCGCGGATGCTCTTGGACGTTTCCAGTGTAATACGGTCTTTGGCCGAGATCGATTCGGCCCCGACCAGTCGCACAATCTCGATCAGCTGCGATTCCTGCTCCAGCAGGTTCATGGCCTGCTTACTCATTTCGGCCATCTCTTCGCCGCGTTCCTTATCCTCAAAACACCCAGCCAGATACTGCTTGTAAAACGAATAACTCGTCAGCCAGTCAATCGCCGGGAAGTGACGCTGCTGGGCTAATCGACCCTGCAGCGACCAGAATACCTTCACCACGTGCAGCGTCGCCTGCACGACGGAATCGGACAAATCGCCGCCCGGCGGACTGACGGCCCCGATAATCGACAATGCCCCTTCGCGATCCGGTCCGCCCTGGCAGATCACCTTACCCGCGCGTTCATAGAACGAGGCGATGCGAGCGCCCAGATACGCAGGATACCCTTCCTCGGCAGGCATCTCTTCCAGCCGCGTCGAAATCTCGCGCATCGCCTCGGCCCATCGGCTGGTGCTGTCGGCCATCATCGCCACGGAATATCCCATGTCTCGGAAGTATTCGGCCAGCGTAATGCCCGTATAGACCGACGCCTCACGGGCCGCCACGGGCATGTCCGAGGTATTGGCCAGCAGCACCACGCGCTTCATCAGCGGCTCGCCGCTGTGCGGATCCACCAGTTCCGGGAATTCCCGCAGCACATCGGTCATTTCATTGCCGCGCTCTCCACAACCGACGTACACCACCACATCGGCATTGACCCACTTGGCGAGCTGGTGCTGCACGACCGTTTTGCCGGTGCCGAACGGACCGGGGACACAGGCGGTCCCGCCCTTGGCGATCGGGAAAAACGCATCGATCACCCGCTGCCCGGTCGTCAATACCTCATTCGGCGCCAGACGGCGCGTTACCGGACGCGGCGTTCGCACCGGCCATTTTTGCATCAGTTTCAGCTCGGTCCGTTTACCTTCGGCGTCGATTACCGTCCCGATCACTTCATCGACCGTAAAATCGCCTTCGCCCAGACCGTCCAGCCTGCCGCGGACCCGCGGCGGAACCATGATCTTGTGCAGCATCAGGGTGGTTTCCTGCACCTGGCCGAGTATGTCTCCCGGCCCGACCTCGGTTCCGTTTTCCATCGTGGGCACGAAATGCCATTTCTTTTCCCGGTCCAGGCCGGGGATATCGGCCCCACGTTTGATGAAGTCGCCCTGCTGCTCGACAAGCCGATCCAGCGGACGCTGGATGCCATCATAAATGCTCTCGATCAGCCCCGGTCCCAGTTCCACGCTCAAAGGCGCGCCGGTATTGATCACCTGCTCTCCGGGCCCAATTCCGACGGTATCTTCGTAGACCTGGATACTGGCCTTGTCGCCATGCAGTTCCACGATCTCGCCGATAAGGTGCTCGCTGCCCACACGGACCACATCGTACATACGGGCGCCGTTCATGCCCTCGGCCACCACGACCGGCCCGGCCACCTTGATGATCCTGCCGTTACTCGTTTCGCTCATCTGTTATGACCTTTGCAACGTTTCGTTTCGCGCTTCCTTTTCCATGTATCGTGCGGCGTTTACCCCGTCCGCCGCAGTCCCGGCAGACACAGAATCCGCCGTTATGCTAACTTTCCAAAATATTGATCCCCGTGGCCAGCTTAAGCGCTTTGCCCAGCGTCTCGCTGGCATACCCGCTGGAGGCGCTCAAAAAAGGCACAACCACCACGCAGGGCGACGGCTTTCTCTGAATCGGCCCAAACGCTTCCTGGGCCATCGGGGCGATATTCTCGGCGACCACGACCAAAGAATAATGACTGTCCACAATCCGGCGGGCGGCCTGATCCACCTGGTCCCGGCCGGCCACTGCAAACGTATCCAGGCCCAGCGCCGAGAAGGCCATGGTAAAATCCGCCCCGCCAAGCACCGCCACTTTACCCTGCATGGATTGTCTCCAAAGCCCGCCGCATTATTCTCCCAGCCGATCCAGGATCAGTTTGGCATCCATCCCGTTGTATTTGGCCGTCAGCAACATTCGAACCATTCGAATTTCATTTTCCTTCAGCATCAAATAGGCAATGATCGGTTGCGGTCCGGCCGTGATCGTACGCGTCGTCCGCAGAAAATCAAACAGATATTCTTCGCACAGCCGCTCCAGCCGCAGAAAGGATTGTTCGGCGGTAAAATACGCCACGCCTCCTTCCACGATCTCGTAATAGGGCGTCGCATAAAACAACGGCGCCAAACCTTCATACCCCAGGTCCAGGCCATGCACCAGCCGCTCGGTTTCTACAAATCCGCCGGGCAGGAAGAGGTTCCGCTCATCCCGTCCGGCCGCCTTGAGCCGAAGCAGCGTGCGGAGATTGGTCAAATCGATCCGCACACGGTAAAAACTCAGTAAAAAAACGCTCCCTAGCTCCTGAGCCGTGCGAATACGATAGATCGCTTCGTAACGATCGATCGCATAATCGATAGCCCGGATGTCTTTATTTTCGTAATACGCCAGCACCGCCTCCTCGACGGCCTCCTGCAGATACATCGGGAAACGGCTGTAATTTTCCTGTTCAAACGCCTCTTCAAACTCCTCGGCGGACACCGAACCGAAATCACTGTAGTCCAGGCCCACCGGGCGGTCGGTCACCACGCGGCGAATCGCCAAACGCATATTGGCGAAATCATGCCGCGCCCGCAGCAGTTCGACCAGCTCCAGATCCTGCATCAGGTCGATAAACAGAGAGCGAAGCTCATGGCGCCGCTGCAATAATAATTCCTCGATCGGGGCGAAGTTTTCCGGCGCGCCGCCCACCGCGTATTCCGTGCTGTTCAGCAAATCCATCGCCGCCGAAAAACTCTCCACATTGGCCAGATCCAGCAGGCTCGCCCGGGACAGCATCGTCGTCTCCAGACACCGGATCTTGCCCGTCGCATATCCGTAGCGCCAGTCGTCGGTTCCGATGGGCGGAAACCGATGGAAATCGATTACAGCCTGCCGTGCCGTCGCCATCGTTTACTCTTGTCCCCGCTCATCGCCAAACAATAGTTGCGCCAGCTCCGTCTCCAGTTCCTGACGGATCTGTCCGACCAGCACTTCGGTGCTGGCGTTGATTCGGATATTGCCCCGCTGGAGAATGAATCCTCCGCGAATATCGGCCCGGTCTGAGGCCAGTTCCAGGTTCCCCTTAAATCCCGGCCCCAACTGGCGATTGACCGTCTTAATCACGCGATCATTGATCCGCGTCTCTTTCTTGCCCACAAGGATCTTTTCGTCTCCGGTCTCCACGGCATTGGCCATCAGGGCAGCCATTAACGCCTGGTAGTCTTCTTCCGGCAGCGATTGGATCCGGTCGATCGCCTTTTCGAATACTTCGTCAAGCAGCTCGACCTGAGCGGACAGATATTGTTTCCGGTTGTCCATCCGGGCCGCCGCCAGCAGACGGGCCTTTTTGTCCTCGGCCGCGGCCTGGGCCAGACGCTGGGTTTCTTTTTCAAACGCCTCCAGCTCGGCCTGCAGACGGGAGGCCTCCTCGTCGGCCTTGCCATGTGCTTCGGAGCGGATTTTCTCGGCTTCGGCGTTCGCTTCGGCGAGAATTTTTTCTACTACCTGTTCGGCATTCATAGCGCTTTCCCGTAACGACTTCTGATCGTACTTGTTGCGGACGACGGTTCTAGGCCGCCGGAGCCGGAGTGATCTGCAGAAGAATCAGCAGCGAGATCAAAAAGCCAAGTACCGCATATACTTCCACCATCGCCGCATACAGCACGCCGGCCTTGACCGCCATCTCCGGACGCTTGGCCGTCATCAGAATGCCGCCGGCGCAGGTCTTGCCCTGGTGGATCGCGCTGAGCATGCCGGCAAAAGCGACCGGCATACAAGCGGCGAAAATCGCCAGTGCATTGGAAATGTCCAGGGTCGCAAAAGCGGAAATTTTGCCCATGGCCAGAAAGGCGATCACAAAACCGTAAAAGCCCTGGGTGCCCGGCAGCACCACCTGTAGAAACAACTGGCCGTATCGTTCCGGCTTTTCACTCAGTACGCCTGTGGCGGTCCGCCCGGCAATCCCGATCCCTATCGCCGATCCGATTCCCGCCAAAAAAGCCGCCATGGCCGCACCCAGCAAAGCGATTCCCATTGCGATTTGACTCGACTCCATCTTACGTTCCCTTTCTTTCGCTACAGCCCGCTATTGGTGACCTGTTCTCGCGAATACATTCCGATGATTCACTCTTCCACTTGAATATGCTTGTATTCCCTGCGCAACGGCTCAAAGTCCTTGCCGCCGCCGAGGAGAAATTTCGTGAAAAACTCCACAAACTGCAGCCGCATACTGTGCACAAACGCGCTCAGCATGGAATTGGCGATATTGAACAGATGCCCGCCGATGAAAATCAATCCCCCCAGCAGCCAGCCGACATACGGCGTCTGGCCTACCTGTTTGCTGATCACATTGATCGCCATCCCGAAGCCGCCGGTTACCATCCCCAGCGCCATTAGACGAATGTAACTGAGCACATCGCCCACATAAAAGACGGTGCTGAACAGGTTGTAACATCCCATGCCGATCCGGCCCCCCCAGCCGCCTTCCCGCACGCTGAACAGCAGGATTCCGACGCCCGGAACGATCGCGACCAGCCCGGCCGCCGTCGCCGTCCAGGCCGGCAGCAAACCGGACTTGCCCAAGCCGAACAACGCCAGGGCGTTCAGCCAGACAAACCATGTGCCATGGTCCCAGATCGCCTCCTGCACCCGGCCCGTTCGGAACTTGTGCCAAAAACCCACACCGATTCCAAAGATAATCTGCAGATAGCCCATCGCCAGCGCGATCACGAAGAAGTGCATGGGTTTTTCGAGAGGATCGAACCACATCACGGCATTGCGATACCGCGTCAGGCCCGGTGCAAACACCTGTATCGCGTCGGCGCACCAGCCTCCGGTTAAAGCGCCGGCAATCACGGTCGTAACGGAGCAATACAACATCATCCTGATAAATTTGGCGTCGCCTTTGATCTTTTTCAACAGCCACCACATAAAACCGATCATGATCAGTCCATAGGCCGCATCGGTCATGCAGATACCGAAAAACAGGGCAAAAAACGGCGCCAAAAAGACCGTCGGGTCCGCATCGGTCGGATGCGGCATCCCATACAACCGGGTGATCGACTCGAACGGACGCACCATGCCTGAATTCTCGATCTCTACCGGGCGAATTTCTTCCCGTCCGGCATCGATACGACCTACATCGGCCGCCTCAAATTGGCCGACGATGCGTTGCAGGGCCGCAAAATCGTTTTCTTTGACCCAGCCTTCCAGCAAGATCACGCTTTCCGTCGCCGGCGAGGTCATCCGCGTCTGTTCCCGACGGAGCAGATTGGCGTAATGATCCGACAGAATTTGCAGCATCAGCCGCTGCCTGGCCAGTTCCCTGGCCCGGTTTTCGGCGTTGCTCCAGTCGCTGCGAGCCTTCTCCAGGTGCGCCTGCTGCTCGGCCAACAGTTCCCGAGCCGTCCCGGTCATCCCCTCAAAACTGACGTTCTCGAAGTCGCCGCTGCGCAAAACCTTCTGCACCTCGCCCGCCTTTTCCTTCAGACACACGATGAGGCAGGCGTGCATGGTTCCCGTAGCCCCGACCTCCTGAATGGCCGCCCCCAGCTCGGAAAGCTTCCCGACAATGTCCGCATAATGCGGATGGGGGATTAATCCGACCAGACAGCTTGCCCGCTGCAACTGCCGGATTTCTTCCACCGGCGTCTGAAGAGATGTCCACGGCCTGAGCATCTCCAGCGAACCCTGAAGGTTTTCACACCGGTTGCACAACTTGTCCATCTGTACGCTGGTTTTTTCGACGTCTTCCAGCAGCGTTAGCGCCTCAGCCCCGGAAATCACACGGGAATACTCGGCTTTAGCCACCGGCTGCAAGGGAGAAAAAATGCCGCCTTTATCCTGGGAATACGGCTTCAAAAACGCAACGGCCTTTTCCAGCCGGTTGCTGGTCTCTTCCAGATCCCTCGGACGACGGCCTTCGATCTGCAATTCGGGCCACTCCTTGGAAATCATAGCACGTTCGGCATCGAGCAGCTCTACGATTCCGGCCGCCTGCAGGGCTTCCAGCAATTCCACCGCCTGGCTGCGGTGGACGGCAATCATCACTTTTGTCATTTTGGCGATGGCCATGGCCTGTTCCGTTTCGGTTTATCCGTTCCTTCGAATCCCGCTTACAGACTTCGCAGACGCTGGACCACTTTGTCCACGCAGGCATCCTGCCGGGAGGCGGCCCGTCCGCGAAGCTGTTCGATCCGGTCTCGCCCCTGGGCGGCAAGCTGATCCACTTGCGACCGGGTTTGCTGTTCGGCCTGCTCCGTCGCCGAGCGAATGGCCTTTCGCCGTTTTTCCAGGGCCTTTTCCATGGCCTCATTACGCTCGGATCGCGCCTGTTCGGCGATTTTGACCGCTTCGGCCCGGGCCTGTTCCACGATCTCTTTGGCCTGCGATTCCGCCTGTTTGATCCGTGTTATCAACTCCATTTTGATCGTCCCGCGATTATAGACTCTCTCTGTTCGATCCAGCCTTTTCGATCACCCCTTATGCTCCCATGGAGGCCATGATCATAGCCAAACGTCTCCATAAATCCAGTAAAAATCAAAAAAACGACCGGAAAAGTAAAACCCTTCCGGTTTCCCCCGGCCTCCATGCCGCCCATGGTACAGGTAAAGTTCCTTCTTTACATAATCCGCGCCCCCCTCGACAGCATACTCTTTGGCCATCCGGCGCAAAACAGAGCGATTCGGCTACTTTTTTGGAACCAACCCCCGTAATTCCATCGCAAACAGGATTATATCGACGACCTGTTCCGGTGAAAAGATGGAATTGTCGATCAACAGATTAAAGCCCGGCTCCCTCGGATGTGTTTGTTCGTAGATCTTGCGAAGATACCGTCGCTGTTTTTCCACTTTTTCAATCCGGACAAGAGCAGCCTGGCGGGTTAGCTGCTCCCGCGAGCCCACTCGTGCGATCCGCCAGTCTTTCGAGGCCTCCAGCCGCACGCTCAGACCATTGTCCAGGTCCGCCGTCGCCGCCGCCCCCCCCTGTCCGATAATAATCGCATACCCTTCAAACGCAATCGCTCGGATCATTTCCGTGATCTTGCTGCGAATCTCAAAACCGTCCGGAATATTCCTTTTACGAATGCCGCGAAGAATGTCTTTGAACAGGCTTGGACGGGCCATCTGCTCACGTTCGAGAATCTCCTCGCTGAGCCCGGTATCTTCAGCAAGCTGGCGGAGCATCTCCTTCTGATACACCCGCCAGTGTCGGTCCGGATCGTTTTCCACACGGGCGTTCAGCTTGTCGCGCAGCACATCGCCGATTTCGTACCCGTCGCAGCCATACTGTCGGGATATCGTCACATAGGGGCCCGGCTGCTGCTTTTTTCCAAAATCGTCCAGATGCTCGCGCAGATACGACGACAACGTGGGCTTTGTCATAATGATCCCCTGATCCTTCCCGCTTACACGCTATGTCCTTACAACATAATACGTTACCACTGCCGTCTGTGCCTGTCAATCCATTTCCTTTGTGGAAATTTTTCGCCGGTTTTCGGAGTACCAGACCAAACAGATAATAACAGGATAACCAAGAGGCTTGGGTCGGGAGAAAAATCACCCGAGAAAGGCTCGGATGATTCTCTTAAACCGGTCTTTTCCCATCTCCATATCTCGAATTTCGATGCACTCGTCCGGCTTATGACAGACACTGCTATGACCTGGTCCGAAAATAACCAAAGGAACACCCAATTTGGTAAAATATGGTCCATCCGTAGTATAGCCGACGGCTACGGTCTTATCGATATCGACCGCCTTGCATAACGTTTGAACAAAGGAGCAATTCTCTTGCACATGCATAGCAGGAACCGCACGGACCAGCTCGATATCGGCGCTGAAATCCGAATCCTCGGCCGCCAGCCGGTCGCAAAGTGTGCGAATCTGGGCAATCACATCCTCCGGCGGCAAACTTGGAACTACGCGAATATCGACCTGAATCCAGCAACAGTCCGGCACGACATTCGGAGCATTTCCCCCTTCAATACGATTGATGCTCATGGATGGCCCGCCCAACAGCGCATCCGGCGTGTGAACCAGTTCCATCTGCGCCAGGTGCGTTATCAATTGGTTCATTTTCATCACGGCATTGACGCCCGTCTGGGGCATGGAGCTGTGTGCGGTCCTGCCGTGTGTGATGATCCGCAGCCAGCATATCCCGCGGTGGGCCGTCACAATCGTAAAATTGGTTGGCTCAGGAATGACAACTCCTGCCAGTGTTGGCAATTTCCCTTTATATTCTTCGACAAATCGATATACACCACAACTATCCGTTTCCTCGCCCGCCGTAGCCGCCAGGATCAGGTCTCCCTGAAGAGAAACCCCTTCCTGGAGGATTTCGACGATCGCCGCCGCGGCCGCCGACAGACCGCCCTTCATGTCCGTCGAGCCGCGTCCATAAATCCTGCCGTCCCGCTCACTGGGCTCAAACGGAGGACTTTGCCATATTTCCTGGCCTGCAGGAACCACATCCAGATGCGCCCCAAACAACAGGGCGGGCTTGCGGCCTTTGGTTTTGACGTGGACGATTACATTGGCTCGTTTGTCGTCCCACACATCGACAGCCGCTTCTATGCCATGCCGCCGGAAATACCCGGCCAGTACTTCGGCCGCCGCCCGTTCCCCATGTTCCAATGTGGGTTCTGTCCGGATCAGATCTTGTAAAAGTTGTTTCATGTCACCGTGTCTTTCTCTGTGTTAAATCTAACGTTTAAGTAATTCCAAACACTATGTTCAGTCCATAGTCGGATTATGCTTCCCAATCTCTCCAAACCGGTTTGAGGCTGGCTGGGCTCAAACCAAGATCATCTTACATAATCGGGTGATCATTGCATTCGATAGGAGTGTCGATCTCTTCTCATGTATGATCACTGATCACACCAATGAGTTATTTCGATTCATCCACATGAATAGAGTCAATAACGTCGGAGTCGGACTCCATAAATTCAAAGGCATACAGACTCACATCTCTCAGTTCAAATTCAAGCTTGACTTGTTTGCCTTTGAGTTCAGCCATTTTTTTCTGTAAGCGTTCGGGCAGTTTTGAATACTTGAAGTAAAAGCACGTCTGTGTCCGATAATATAGCTATGGACAAGGACGCGTATA
>JAFGGE010000209.1 GCA_016930745.1 Sedimentisphaerales bacterium | reverse complement strand
GGATGGATATGGATATCCGTATCAAAACCGCGCTGATCAGCGTATCCGATAAGATGGGGGTGGTCGAATTCGCGAAAAAGCTCAGTCAAATGGGTGTCAGGATCATCAGTACAGGCGGCACCGCTGCCGTGCTTTGTGGCGCCGGGATCGAGGTGGTGAGCATCGATACGGTAACCGGCTTCCCGGAGATGATGGACGGCCGGGTCAAGACCCTGCATCCCCGCATCCACGGCGGTCTGTTGGCGCTGCGCGACAAGCCGAATCATGTCCAGGCCCTTCAGGAACACCAGATTGAGCCTATCGATCTGGTCTGCGTCAATCTATACCCCTTTGAAAAAACGATTGCCAAACCGGATTGCCCCTTCGAAGAGGCGATTGAGAATATCGACATCGGCGGGCCCAGCATGGTGCGCTCGGCGGCCAAGAATCATAAATTCGTGACGGTCGTAACCAGTCCCGAGCAGTACGATTGTGTTCTGGAAGAGATGCGATCCAATAACGGCGCTGTCAATGCCGACCTCCGGGAAGACCTGGCGCGAGTGGCGTTCGGCCTGTCGGCCTCATATGATGCGGCAATCGCCGCTTATCTGAATCGTCGTTCCGATACCCGTTATCCGGAGCGAGTCACCCTCTCGTTTACCAAAAACCAGGACCTTCGCTATGGCGAAAATCCGCATCAGACCGCCGCCTTCTATCAAAGCCCCTCCGCTCGCGAGGTTGGTGTCGGCTCGGCCTGTCAGTTGCCCGGAGGGACGGCCATCAGTTTTAACAACCTTATGGATTCCAACGCCGCCTTCGAACTGGTCAAGGAGTTTGCCGAGCCGGCGGCGGTCGTGGTAAAACATATGAATCCCTGCGGTTGTGCGGTGGACGACGATATTCGGGTGGCGTACGAAAAGGCCTATCTGGGCGATGTCGTCAGCGCATTCGGAGGGATCGTGGCCGTAAACCGCAATGTTGATGAAGACCTGGCCACGACGATCATGGAATCCTATACTCTTTTCGGCAAGGCTCATGGGGCCGGCGGATTCTTCGCCGAGGTCATTGTCGCACCGCGTTTCGAACCGAAGGCCGCAGAGATCATTCGCACCCTGAAAACATGGGGACAAAGGGTGCGTTTGCTGGAAACCGGACCGATCCATCGGGCCGGTTTGAACGCCCATGAATACGACATCCGATGTCTGGCGGGAGGATTGCTGCTACAAGACCGGGATTTGATTGGATGGGAGCCGGAACTACTCTCATTTCCGACGAAAAAGCGTCCCACAAGTTCACAAATGGAAGACCTTCGCATTGCCTGGATCACGGCCAAGCACGTCAAGAGCAACACCATCACTTTGGTGAAGGACCGCCGCCTGGTGGGCGTAGGCGCCGGCCAGATGAACCGGGTGGAGTCCGGTCTGATCGCGATGCGGCATGCCGGACCGATGGCCGAAGGGGCTGCTATGGGTTCCGATGCGTTTTTCCCTTTTCCGGACAATGTGGAAAACGCCGCCAAACACGGAATCGCCTGTATCGTGCAACCCGGCGGCTCCAAAAAGGATGATGAAGTGATCGCCGCGGCCGATGCGCTGGGCATAGCGATGGTCTTTACCGGGAAGCGGCATTTCAAGCATTGAGGAATCTGCCGTAGCGGTAAAAAAAGCCCGACCGGCCGGCCGGGCTTATTACCATCGATCCAGCAGGAATGCCCTGTTGCCCTATCGCAAGGGCAGACCGGCGGCCTTTCTGAGTTTATTGACCATATCGGTCTTTTCCCATGTGAAATCCGGATGCCCGCTTCCGAAATGGCCGTTTCGAGCGGTACGCTGGAAAATCGGACGTCGCAGTTTCAGATGGTCGATCATGCCTTTGGGCGTCAGCGGAAAGAGTTCCTGCACGATCTTTTCGATGAGCCGTTCATCGACTCTGGCGGTCCCCTCGGTATCGACCAGCACTGACAGGGGTTTGGCTACGCCGATGGCATAGGCCAGTTGCACTTCGCAGGCGTCGGCCAGACCGGCTGCGACGATATTCTTGGCGACATAGCGGGCCATATAGCTGGCGGTCCGGTCTACCTTGGAGGGGTCTTTCCCGCTGAAGGCGCCGCCCCCGTGGCTGCCGCGGCCGCCGTATGTATCGACGATGATCTTTCGTCCGGTCAGGCCGCAGTCGCCTTTGGGGCCGCCGATGACAAACCGGCCTGTGGGATTGACGTGAATGACCAGTTTCTTGTCTACCAGCCGTTTGGGAAGAACAGGCATGATGACATGTTTGATGATCTGCTCTTTGAGCTTCTTATAAGGAATATCGGCGGTGTGCTGCGTGGATACGACGACCGTGTGAATTCGTACGGGTTTTCCCTTTTGGTTGTATTCCACGGTCACCTGACTTTTCCCGTCCGGTCGGAGCCATTTGAGCTTTCCGCTTTCCCGAACCCGCGCCAGACGGTCGGTCAGGCGGTGGGCCAGAAAGATCGGCAAAGGCATCAGAGCGGGTGTTTCTTTGCAGGCATATCCGAACATCAATCCCTGGTCCCCGGCGCCCTGTTCCTTGTGCAGTCCGACTCCCTCGGTAACGCCCTGGGAGATATCCGGGCTCTGTTTTCCGATCGCCACGATCACGGCGCAGTTTTCGTAATCAAATCCGATATGAGGATCGGTATATCCGATCTCCTTGATCGTCCGGCGGACCACACTGGGTATATCGACGATGGCTCGGGTGGTGATCTCGCCGGCCACGACCGCCATCCCCGTGGTGACCAGGGTTTCACAGGCTACGCGGCTGTAAGGATCCTGGGCGATCATGGCATCCAGTATGGCGTCGGAAATCTGATCGGCGACCTTGTCCGGATGGCCCATGGTCACCGATTCGCTGGTGAATAAGAAATTACGCCCCGACAGCGAGGCCTTTTTTTTCGCTCGTTTTTTTGCCATTCCGGCTACTCCTAACTGGCAATCGGTCTGTGTTGTTTCCGTAAAGGAAGGCACTATATCCAAACCGGACCGCTTGGTCAATTGTTTACCGGGGCGCAGGGAAAATTTCCCAAGGCTTTTTCCGGTATTAGGCGGGATTGCCGCATTGCCTGCTGCGGCGAAGACAGTCAGTTGGGGGTCTGTTCGTTCAGGGACCAGTCGTAGCTGATAAATTTGACGGTAAAGGAGTTATTAAGAAGGTAATCGGCATCCTCTTTCGACAAGAAGTCGTAGATACAATTCAGATACGACCTGATATCTTCCGGCCGATCGCGGAAGCGCTTGACCGAACCGTATTGGGCGATGATCGCTTCTTTATACCAAATGAACATGTCGGATAAATGGACGATATTCTGCTTTTTGTCGATTTTCAGGCCCCGGGGACTGGCCAGATACAGGCGCCATTGTTCCAGCGTCTGTTGTTCCAGTAAAGCAGCGCAGAACGGTTCGCGGCGAAGAAAACCGGCGCCTCGTGTCGCATGGGATAGAGAAAAAAGATATCGAGGTTCGCCGAACTGCTTAAGGAGTATGTCCCTTTCCATCTCGCTCAAGGAATATTCCCGTTCCATCAAACGGAAGTAGATTTTATTCCGGGCGCCGGGGATTTGCATAATGCCGTTGGGATACATCAGGTTGAACGGCCAGCGGGGTTTAATCGGGTAATTGTCAATGACCAGACGGAGGGTGCAGAGATTGTGCGCATTGATCCAGAACGCGATCTTTTCTTCGCGGGTCCACTTGTCGTACTGGTCCCGATTCACCGATTCCAGGTCTTTGAGCGCTTCCAGCAGGTCCCTGCGCAAACGCCGCAGGGCGAAATAATCGATATTTCCCTGTTTGTCTACATAGGTCTTGAGCAAGGTGGCGTAATTGTCATATCGTTTGGGCCAGGATTTATCGGGTTTTTCGGCCTCCGGCGGTTTGGCTTGTGTTTCATTGGCGGCGGTATTTTTGTCCGTCGGTTTGGTCGGTTGGTTATCTTCCGCCGGCCGAACGGCCGAATCGACGGTTTCCGCTGGAGGCATGTTCTCGGTTACAGTCTCCGCCGGCTGTTCTGATGCATCGGCTCCCGCTTTCGCATCGTCGCTCTGTCTCTTGTCTGAACCGGTCTTGGTCTCTGGAGTCTTTGCGGGATCGAGAAGATCGTGAGCCGTTATCGGTTCCTCGATAGTATTGGCCAAACAAGGACACTCGGCGGTCTCGGTATTCTCCGGGAGATCGTGTTGTTCCGAAACAAGCACGATTCCGGGGGGCAGGGCTGGAGGAGGATTATCCATTACAGGGGCGGTTTCCTGCGGTACAACCGTAGATTCCTCGTTTGCCGCCACAGAAACGAGGACTTCTTCCTGCTCCTTGGTTTCCCTATTCTCCGAATGGGATTCCTTTCGGCAACCGCCCAGGAACAAGGAAACGCACCATAAAGCCAATATGACTTTTTTACCTGTTACCATCAACTAAAGCCGTATGACATACCTATTTATAGGGATTTGAAAGAATATCTTATTATACCCTGATTTTGTTCTCTATTCCAATAAAAACTGCAAACGAGCTGAAATCCTACAGAAAACCTTCTCTTGTACCCTGTCTGAAACGGGCTTGTTCACGGAAAATGAATGAATTGTATCGCCTTTCCGTGGTCCCATCCATTACCCTATCGTCATTCAGGCCAAGCGGCATTATCTGTAAGGGTGTAACCCGGCAGCAAAAGACTTTTCAGGATGATTTTTCAACAGGGGAGATTTGAATTATCGGACAGAAAACGGTTCGCACTTCCAACTGGACAAAGAGGCGATCCGTTGGTACATTAAAAGCATAAAATGATCGGAAGGATTGAGTTTTACGATAGAAAAGGAGTTTCTATGAACAGGATGAAACTGATCCTGATAGGGGCGGGGGTTTTTCTTACCGGCTGCAAATCCGTGTATTACAATACTATGGAGGCCCTGGGGCATCCCAAGCGGCAGATTCTGGTCAGCCGGGTGCAGGACGCCCGGGACAGCCAGACTGAGGCCAAAGAGCAGTTCCAGACGGCCCTGGAGCGATTCAGCTCCGTGGTGAATTTCCAAGGGGGAGAGCTGGAGGCCAAGTATAACGAGCTCAAAGTGGAGTACGAACACAGCCTGGATAAGGCCGATACGGTCCGAAAACGGATTGCCTCGGTGAAAAGCGTGGCCGAGGCCCTGTTCGACGAATGGGAGAAGGAACTGGAGCAGTACACCAATCCGCAATTACGGGCCGTCAGCGAATCCAAGCTGAAGGATACCCGCTCTCAGTATGCCCGGCTGGTAGACAAAATGGATCGCGCCAAGGAAAAAATGGACCCGGTCCTGAATGCGCTCTACGATCAGGTTCTGTTTCTCAAGCACAATTTGAATGCCCAGGCCATTGTCTCCCTGAAAGAAGAGCTGATCTGGGTGGAACAGAATACCGAACAGCTCGTAAAGGAGATGGAAGCAGCAATCGTGGAGGCCAATGCTTTTATCGGAGCGATATCTCAGGAGTAAAACATGAATAGGAAAGGAAGAAGAATCCTGTTAAATTTGTGTTGTTTGTCGCTATGGTTGCCTTCCTGCGCCAAAGTAGCCGTAACTGGTCGGCGGCAATTAAACCTGATCCCCAGCGCGATGATGTTCTCTATGAGCTTTCAGCAGTATCAGGAATTCTTAAACGAGGCCAAAGTCAGCCAGGACACGTCAGAAAAAGCTATGGTGGATCGCGTTGGACGCCGGATTCAGGGGGCTGTGGAGCAATATTTTGCCCAGATGGGCCGCCCTGAGGTGTTGAAAGACTATGCGTGGGAATTTACTTTGATCGAGAGCCAGGAAGTCAATGCCTGGGTGCTGCCGGGAGGGAAAGTGGTGGTCTATACAGGTCTGCTGCCGGTTGCCCAGAATGACGCCGGCCTGGCGACGGTGTTAGGGCATGAAATCGCCCATGCCATCGCCAATCATGGCGGGGAACGGATGAGCCATGCGTTACTGGTCGAGTTGGGCGGGGTGGCTCTGGATACGGCCATGAAGGAGAAACCCGAGCAGACAAGGGAATTATTCCAAACCGCCTTTGGAGTGGGCAGCACTGTCGGCGTCTTGCTTCCTTTTAGCCGGCTTCAGGAGAGCGAGGCCGACCACATGGGACTGATTTTCATGGCGATGGCCGGATACGATCCTCATGCGGCCGTGGATTTCTGGCAGCGAATGTCCGAAGCCAATAAAGGAGGCTCCTCAACGCCCGAGCTGCTCAGCACGCACCCGGCCGATAAACGCCGCGTCGAGAATATTAAAAGCCTGCTGCCGGAAGCCATGCAGTATTACAAGCCGGCATCCGGCGGGTAATTCGATTGCTGATCCTGAACTGTTACATCCGCTTGGGCAGGCTTTTGCATATTTTGCCGGTCATGTCGCGGAGCAATTGGGCCGCCTGAGGAGCCAGCACATTTCCGGCGACTCCGCCAAGAACTCCTCCGGCGACACCTGCTGCGCCGGAATGGCTGTCGCTCATCTGTGCCCCTGCAATAGCACCGCCTACGGCGCCGAGGATCGTAGCGGCCGTTTTACCGGTATTTCCCGTCCCGCTGCCCATCCACAGGATAGAGCCATCCTCCACATCGATCATTTTGGCCGTCATATTGACCTCTTCGTCAAAGGTGGGGATGTTGATGATAAAGACAACCGGCACATTCAGGATCTTTCCCGCCTGGGCCGCGTTCTCCGTGGTGGTCAGGGCGCTGGCCTGAAAATCCTGTTCCTTGAGAAGAGTCTGGACCTGCTGGCGTTCCACGGGGGCATACCCTTTTTTGAGCAATTCCATCACAAAGAAATCGCTGATTTGATTTTTCACCCCCTCGTTGCGAATGGCCCCGACCACGTCAATGACGGCGACTTTTTCCACCTGCTTGAAATCATACCCTAGCTGGGCGTAACTTTCCCCCTGACTGCAACCGAGCAGGGCCAGAGAGGCGAGGGTGAGAATGGACAACAATGCGATTTTCATGGCCTTTTCCTTTCCTTCCGAAAACATCGATGTTGGCACAAATACAGTGTACGCCGTTTCAAAAAGACGTCAAGAGGCCCTCTATCGCTCCCGGCATGTTCAGTAGACGCCGGTGGATAAAGATTATTGCAGAAATCCGGAACGTTTTAATCCTGCTCTTTTGGCGTTATTCGGATGGCCCGGAAGGTCTTTCGATGAGGATCGACGAGAAATTTGTTGGGACATTCGGTGTCATTGAGCATTTCGTTTTCCATACATTCGGAGGAGTGGTCTACTTTGACCGGCAGGGCTCCGTCATCGCTTAACAGACCTACTTCAGTGGTATCGGGTATAGCAAAGAGGGCCTCCGGGGTGAAATCGGAGGTTTTATCAAATTGATGAATGGCTCTGGGCTGTTCGGATGGATTGCCCGACCAACGACAAAGCACCAATCCCGGATCACCGTCTTTGGGACCGGCAATGAGGAAATAGGCCTTGAAAGCCGGGCAATAGTCCATGCTGCGAATCCCCAGTCCTCCCAGATTCCAGTGGAGGGGCTTGCCAAAACGAGGCCTGGCCGATTTTTCAATGACTTCGTCGGGATTCAGGAGGGGGATGACCATCGCCTGTCGTTGGCCGGCAGCGGGGTTGGGATAAGACGGATTTCGAAGCCCGATCAGCAATCCCTTGCCATCCGGAGTTGACGCAAGACCCTCTATATTTAATCCTTCCTCTTTCGGAGCAAGCAGCTCCCGCTCCTTTTTACTCATGTTTCGCTCATCAAATCGAGTCACTCTATCCAGTCGAAGATAGGTCAGGTCCAGATCTTGCGCCATTCGATGGGCCAGCGTAGGATAGGGACGACCGACCGGCAGGATATGCACGTAATCTGCCTCGATCTTTAGGTCAGTGGCAAAGAAGCGATAGCGATTGGGCCTCATTTTGCCGTCTTTGTTGCGTCCATGAGAAGTTATCCAGTAGATCCGATCTCCCACCCGGGCCGATCCCTCGATGTCGGCCTCGATATGCTGTCCGCTGGCTCGAAGGAAGGAACTGATGTCCAGGGACGAAAGAGGAAGGCCCGGATTTTTCAGGCTGTAAACCCTCAGGATATTATTTTCATCGTCGGCGACCAGGAATCGATCCGCATCCATGGCGACAGCGGTAGAGGCATCGCTTGTCCCGCGGAATAGGATAAAATCGGAATCCGCAGCGAATCCATAGTTTCTTATTCCAATAAGAAGCAATCCTGCCAAAATAAATTTGTGCCGCATCATTCGGTCCTTGTCTGCCCCCGTTTCGTTCGGATTTCACATGGATCTATTATACCCTGAATCCCGAATAAAATCACGCCAGAAACGCTTTCTATGACGGTTTTCTCGCTGGTTGGCGTTGACATAGACGCCGCTTGGGCCCATAATCTTTCTGAAATATGGTTTCAGTAGGACACAGTGCGAAAAACAAAGGGACAAAGGAAAGGAATTGTCCGATGGTTCGACGAAGGGAGTCGTTCTCGAAAACAGGAAAAACAGCATTAACCATTACGGTTCTGACAATCAGCCTGGCCGGCTGCCGGAAAGAAGAGCAGAAAGGTCTGGATTATTTGCGGCAACTGCCGCCCGGGCAGTTGGCCCTTCGCAAGATTACCGATCCGGCCCAGATTCCCAGTATGACCATCGCCTGCCTGGAAGTGGATCGTCTTCGGGAGGCCATCGACAACAGCCTCAGCTATCTGAGTAAGCCCAGCAGTCAGCAGTTTTTCCCCTACGGCGAAATTACCCATAATCATGCTGTAAACAGCCTGGAGACGTTTGCCGACCTCGTGGATCAGGGCCTTCGCGGAAGAGAATTGGAAGCCCGCCTCCGGGAATTGTTCGATGTGTATATTTCCGTCGGATGCGACAGTCAGGGGACGGTGTTATATACCGGATACTATACCCCTATTTTTGACGGGTCTCTCAAGCCAACGGCGCAATTTCGCTTTCCGCTCTATAAGAAACCGGATGATCTGGTCAAAAGCGACACCGGCGAAATCCTGGGGCGGCTCCAGCCGGGAGGAGGCTATATTCCGTATCCCTCCCGTGCCGAACTGCAGGATTCGGGGGAGTTGAAAGGACTGGAACTGGTATGGCTGGGCGATCCGTTTGAGGTGTATATCGCCCATGTGCAGGGGTCGGCCAAGATTCGCCTGCCGGATGGGAATCTGATTACGGTAGGGTACGCCGCCAATAACGGATATGAATATCGCAGCGCGGCGGCCGAATTGGTCCGGGCAGGAAAGATTTCCGAGAGCGAGCTAAGTCTCAATCGCATGATCGACTATTTCAAGGCCCACCCGGACCAGGTCGATCGATATACCCGCCTGAATCCGAGGTTTGTCTTTTTCCGTTTTGAAGAAGGGGACCCTCGGGGCAGTCTCAATGAACCGGTCATTGCGTATCGTTCGATTGCCACGGATAAGGAGATTTATCCGCGTGCATGCCTGGCCTTTCTGGATACTTCCCTGCCTCGGCTGATTGGGGGCCAGAGTATGATTCGGCGTTATACGGGCTTTGCCCTGGATCAGGATACCGGCGGAGCGATCCGGGCGCCGGGCCGCTGCGATGTGTATATGGGGGTCGGTGACGAGGCGGGCCGCCTGGCCGGACAGGTCTATACGGAAGGGCAGCTCTATTATCTTTTCTTGAAGACGAATATGATGCAATAAGCCAATATGCTTTTTTCTTGGAGGGTGGTTTCTATGGCTTTCAACCGTTGGACCGGAAGGTTTGTTCTTGTCCTGTTAACATTTACAGCCTGTTCTGTTGATGCTCGATCGGCGGATTTCTTCGTTGCTCCCGATGGGAACGATGCCTGGTCGGGCAAGATAGCCAGCCCGAATGAATCACGTACAGATGGTCCCATGGCGAGCCTGCAAGCGGCCGTGGGGGCGGTCCGCCGGACAGAGACGGGATCTGATCGAAACATAACCGTTCTGGATGGGGACTATTTTCTGTCGGAGCCGGTTGCCCTGAATGCGCAGGACAGGGGTTTGCAAATCCGGGGACAAGGCCCGAAAAAACCTGTTCTCTACGGTGGCCGCCCGATCGCCGGCTGGGTACGGGATGGAAGGCTTTATTGGGTGAGTTTGGAAGGCGTCAAGGAACGCAAGTGGGATTTTCGCGCATTGGTGGTTAACGGCAGACTTGCTCTGCGTGCTCGTTTTCCGGAACAGGAGACGCTAATCCACGAAAGCCGCTTTGATGTGCCGTGGATGAGCACCACCGGCGGCGGCTGGCAGCGAAAACCCACCCCCGAAGAGCTGACCACATTACAGTTTCGATCCGGCGACTTGCCTTCCGATCTGGAGCCGGCCAACGCCGAGATTACGGTCTATCATATGTGGGATGAATCGCTGGTCGGCGTTAAAAATATCGATTATGCCAATCATAGGATCACCTTTTCCAGTCCGTCAGGCCATCCCCCGGGGGCCTTCGGTGTGTACAAGTATGTGGTATGGAACACAAAAGAAGGGATGACCCGGCCGGGACAGTGGTATCTGGATCGAACCGCCGGCAGGGTCTATTATTGGCCGCTTCCGGATGAGGATATAAAAACAGTCAGGATGATTGCCCCGACGATGGAGACAATGATAAGACTGGATGGCGCGGAAGATGTCGAAATTCGCGGGCTTCATCTGGCGGCAACCAATACGCCGCTTAAGGCGGGAGGATTCGGGGCGGGGGCCTTTGATGGGGCGGTCAGTGTCCGCCGCAGCCGGGGCTGCCGCTTGATCGATCTGGAAGTAAGCCGCGCTGCCGGCCAGGGGATTTGTGTTCGAGACGGCGGCGCTCAAATCGTAAAGTGCCATGTCCATGACATCGGCGCCTGCGGGATCAAGGCGCCGAGCTGTCGGATCGAGAACAACTATGTTCATCATATCGGCCGGATCTACCCCAGCGCGATCGGCATCTGGGGCGGCGGCAAAGGCTGCGTCATCTCGCACAATGAAATCCACGACACCCCTTATTCGGCGATCAACTGCGGCGGAGAAGATCACCGGATCGAGCACAACAAGATATACCGGGCCATGCTCGAACTGCACGATGGCGGGGCGATCTATGTCTTCGCCGGTAAAAATACCGTGCTTCGCGGAAATCTGGCGTTCGACATTCCCGATACCGGCGGATATGGCTCCAGCGCCTATTACCTGGATGAACGCAGCGCCGATTGCCTCGTGGAAGGCAACCTGTCTTATGGCATCCAGCGGCCCAGTCACAATCACATGGCGCATGGCAATACGATCCGTAATAATGTTTTTATTGCCGACGGCGATATGCAACTGACATTTCACAAATCCGACGGCTTTCTTTTTCAGGAGAACGTGTTGCTTGCCGACGGCAAGATCGCCTTTTCTTTTGCTCCCGAAGCGGTGGACTTTCGAAATAATGTCATTCACAGCCGTGAAGGGCAAATCCTTCATGACAGGCTCAGGGATTATAATTCGGAAAGGACTGTTGCGCTGGCCCTTTCCGGCGACAACGAAATAAAAGATCCCTTGCTCGAATCGTGGAAGTCAGGGCAAATGATTTATTCACCGAAATCCCCCGTATCCGGCAAGGGGATCAAACCGGTCGATGTAAGCGGCGCCGGCCGGGATTGGGAATGAGAATGCACAGGAAAAGAACAATCTGCCATTTTATCGCGACCGGATTGCTTTTCTGCCTTTGTGGCGTTCACGCCTTTGCCCTGGGACCAGGCGCATTGGGGGGCAATCGCTATCGAGTGATTGTCTCCAGCGACATTGGAGGGGGGGATGAGGATGATATTCAATCCATGATCCACTATTTTATGTATGCCGACTTGTTTGATACCGAGGGGTTGATTTCGTCGCCGCCGCAGAAGGGACGCAAAATCGACATTCTTAAAGTCATCGACGCCTATGAAAAGGATTATCCGAACCTGAAAACATGGTCGAAAACATACCCAACACCGGACTTGCTCCGATCGATCAGCAAACAGGGAGCTACCGATCCTGCCCCCGAAAGGGGATATAGCCAATCCACCGAAGGATCGGAATGGATTATACGTTGTGCCAATCGGACCGATCCACGTCCGCTGTACATTCTGGTCTGGGGCTCGATTACGGATGTGGCTCAAGCCCTGTACGATGCCCCTTCGATCAAAGACAAGATTCGGGTTTACTTTATCGCCTCCTGGAACCTCAGGCAGGATCCCCATGCCTTTGGCTATATCGACCGGGAACATAGGGATCTCTGGATGATCTTTTGCGATACGACCTTTCGGGGTTGGTATATGGGCGGTGACCAGGCCGATGATCTGAGCAATGCCGCTTTTGTCCCCCATCATATCAAAGGCAGGGGCGCACTGGGCGATACTTTTGTGCCTCTGAAAGGGGGAAGCATCAAGATGGGGGATACGCCTTCGATGGCCTTTCTGCTACGCGGCATGCCCGATGATCCGACGCAACCGAGCTGGGGCGGTCAATTTATAAGACGACAGGACAGGCCGAACTGGTGGGTGGATAATCCCGATCCGGATCTCCGGGAAGCAGACAGGGCCGGGGCCAAAACCGTGAATCGATGGCGCGCCGATTATCTGCGCGATTGGCAAAAACGGATGAACCGATGCGCTGCGAAACAGTCGGAGCCATCCCAATAATTCTCGCATTAATAAGGGGGGAATCGCATGCGATACGAATATCTGCATCCCAGGGAAGAGCTGGCGTTGACGATGCACCGTATCTATCAATATAAAATGACCACGACATCCGGCGGCAATTTGTCCATCATCGACGAAAACCGCGACATCTGGATCACGCCGGCCGGGGTGGATAAGGGGACGCTGACGGGTAAGGATATTGTCTGCGTCAAGTCCGACGCTGCTGTCGTCGGTCTGCATCGTCCCTCCTCCGAATTTCCGTTTCATAAAGCGATCTACGATGTCCGTCCCGACATCAAAGCGATCGTCCATGCCCATCCAATGGCCCTGGTCGCCTTCAGCATCGCCCACAAGGTTCCCGACACCAAGCTGTTCCCCCAGGCGTGGTGGTCCAGCGGACGGGTTGGATTTGCTCCATACGGAGTGCCTGGCAGCGAGGACCTGGGGCGAAAAATTGCCCGTGAATTCACCGCGGGATATGACAGCGTCATTCTGCAGAATCATGGCGTTTGCTGCGGCGGAGATACCCTGCAGGAGGCCTTTCAGCGGTTTGAAACGCTGGAGTTGTGCTGCAAGACCCTTATCAAGGCGAATCTGATTGGCGAGCCGAAGTATCTCACCGAGCAGCAGCTCCAGCTTCACAGCAAAAGCGATGTCAAACTCGACGGTTTTGATTACGATCCGTCCATGATGACAATTCGCGAAAAGGAACTGCGTGTCCAGTTGTCTCAGTTCGTGCAGCGGGGTTGCCGGCAGCGGTTGTTCACCGGCTCGACGGGCAGTTTCTCGGCCCGGATCGACCAGGACAAATTCCTTATTACACCCCATCCGCTGGATCGGTATTCTGTACTGCCTGAAGAAATCGTCATGATCCGCAAAGGCAAGGCCGAGTACGGCAAGAATCCCAGCCGGGCAACCCTGGCTCATAAGGCCATTTATGACGCCCACCCCGATATTCACGCCATAGCCAACGCCAATCCCGTCAATTGCCTGGCCTTCAGCGTCTGTCAAAAGACTATCGATACCTACACAATTCCGGAAAGCTATGTTTTTGTGCGGGATGTGAATCTGCTGCCGTTTGAGGTCTCCTTCAACGATTTCGAACGCCTTGCCCGGACGCTAAATACCAAATCTCCGGCAGCGGTGCTGTGCAATAACGGTGTGATGATGGTCGGTAAGAGCGTTCTGGCGGTCTACGATCAGTTGGAAGTGCTCGACTGTTCCGCCGAGGCGGTTCTGGACAGCCAGTCTATCGGCGGGCACATGCCCATGTCCCGCGAAATCATCGAGGAATTATCTCGTGCGTTCCATCTTTAGTCCGGATCGGATAAACGGACCTCAGCAAGCATAAAAAGTATGCAATAAAACACAAGTCTTTTTCTAATATGTATTTATGTTAATTTTTAAAAAAATTTTAAAAAGGAGGTTGAACAGAGTTGACTAGATATAGTAATATTACTATATAGTAGAATACTAATTAAATAAAGGAAAGGCTAACGCCATGGCAATGACAGTGAATCCGGCAGAAAAGTTTAGGAAGCCGGCTCGGGTTTTAAAAACCGTCGGGCATCCGGATCGGCTGGCCATCGTGGAAATGCTGGAGCATGGCGAACGGAGCGTAAACGAAATTGCCGAGGCCCTGGGAGCCAAGCAGGCGATTACTTCCCAACACTTGACACTGATGCGGGACAAGGGGGTGTTGTATGCCCGGCGGGAGGGAACCAAGGTGTTCTACGGCATCGAGAATAAAAATGTGATTCGATTGTTGCATTGCATCTACCAAAGCTGTGATAATACGCAACAGAATTGAAAACAATAGGGGAAACATCCGAAAGGGAGTCAAAGAAATCATGTCCAGAACGATCATCATTGTAGGCGGAGTGGCAGGGGGGGCATCGGCGGCGGCGCGGCTGCGCAGGCTGGATGAAGAAGCGAGAATTATCCTGTTTGAACGAGGAGAGTACATATCTTTTGCCAATTGTGGCCTGCCGTATTACATCGGCGGGGCGATTCAGAATCGGGAGGATCTTCTTTTGCAGTCTCCCCAGGGCTTTCGGGCTCGTTTCAATGTGGATGTCCGGGTGCGGCAGGAAGTGGTTTCTATCGACCGACAGTCCCGCCGAGTGGAAGTGGTGGACCATGCCGATGGGAAACGGTATTGGCAGGCCTATGACAAACTGATCCTTTCGCCCGGGGCCGAACCGATCCGACCGCCCCTGGAGGGTATCGATTCGTCGCGTATTTTTACCCTGCGAAATGTGCCGGATATGGATCGGATCGATGCTTTTATCCGGGAAAATCGACCTCAAAGGGCCGTTGTCGTAGGGGCTGGATACATCGGTCTGGAGATGGCGGAAAATCTGAGAGATCGAGGCCTGCTGGTGGCCCTGGTCGAGATGGCCGACCAGGTGATGCCCGTACTGGATAAAGAAATGGCCTGGTATGTTCAGCGTCATCTGGAAAATAAGGATGTGGCGGTCTGGCTGGATGATGCGGTGGCCGGTTTTGAGGATGTTTCCTCCGGGTTGCATATCCATTTGAAAAGCGGGATGCAATTATCGTGCAATATGGCGATTCTGGCCATCGGCGTGCGGCCGGAAGTGGATCTGGCTCGACAGGCGGGATTGGAAATCGGGCCGCGGGGAGGGATTGCCGTAAACGATCGGTTAGAGACCGGCGATCCGGATATCTATGCCATAGGAGATGCCATTGAAGTGAATGATCTGGTTTTCGGCGGTTCGGCGCTGATTCCGCTGGCCGGTCCGGCCAATAAGCAGGGACGAATGGTTGCCGACATTCTCTGCGGGCGGCAGCGGCGTTACCGCGGCTCGCAGGGCACAGGGATCCTGAAGGTATTCGATCTGGCCGTTGCCATGACCGGGGCCAGCGAAAAACAGTTGCGAAACAAGGGCATGGAATACGAAAAACTCTATATTCACCCGGCACATCATGTGGGGTATTATCCCGGCGCTACAACCATGCATATGAAGGCCCTGTTCGATAAAAAAGGACGGATTCTGGGGGCCCAAATCGTCGGCCATGAAGGCGTGGATCGTCGCATCGATCTCCTGGCGGTGGCGATTCGAATGCAAATGACGGTGTATGATCTGCAGGAACTGGAATTGGCCTATGCGCCGCCGTTCGGCAGCGGCAAGGATGCGGTCAATATGGCGGGCTTTGTGGGGGTCAATTTGCTGGATGGCACCACGCCGTTCCGTCATTTCGATGCATTGGAGCCGGACGATTTCATTCTGGATGTGCGTACCAGGCGAGAATATGAACGGGGACATGTGCCCGGCGCCTTGCATATACCCGTGGATGAATTGCGAAACCGGCTGCATGAGCTCCCCCGGGACAAGGTGATCTGTGCGTATTGCAGCGTGGGCATCCGCAGCCATACGGCCTGCCGGATTTTAAATCAATCGGGATTTCAAGCCCGAAATCTGGGCGGAGGATATTTGACGTATTGTTCCTTTATGCATCATGAATACGATCGGGCCGAATCATGCGAGCAATTGAAAAAAGAATTTTGCACGGGTTTATGAGTTTGTATCGATAGATAAGGAATGGAATGTAGAAAGAAAGGTAAAAAATATGGAAAACAGAGATAATCAGATGCCGTTAATCGGCGAAAAAGCCCCTTCCTTTGAAGCGGAAACAACACAGGGAATGGTTCACTTCCCGGAGGATTATAATGGTAAATGGGTGGTCTTTTTTTCACATCCGGCTGACTTTACGCCGGTGTGCACGACGGAATTCATGACCTTTGCGGCTATGGAAAAAGACTTCAAGGCCCTGAATGCGGAATTACTCGGGCTTTCGATCGACAGCGGCTACAGCCATATTGCGTGGCTGCGGACCATTAAGGAAAAGATTGAGTACAAAGGCATGAAAAATATCGAGGTTAATTTCCCGGTCATCAGCGATCTGACGATGGAGGTGTCCCGTAAATATGGCATGCTTCAGCCTTCGGCAAGCAATACGCAAGCGGTTCGGGCTGTGTTTATCATCGATCCGAAGGCGATTGTGCGGGCGATTCTGTACTATCCTTTGAGCAACGGGCGCAACATGGATGAGGTCAAGCGGCTTTTGATCGCCATGCAGCATTCGGATGAGCATACCATTGCCACCCCGGCGAATTGGCAACTGGGCGATGACGTGATCATCCCGCCGCCCGGTTCCTGCGGGACGGCCAAAAATCGCGTCGAACAGGCCGGCAAAGAGTACAAATGCCTGGACTGGTTCCTGTGTCTGAAACCTTGTCCGCATGGGAAAAAATAAGCGTTGAAAACCGTAAGATCATGGCAAACGAATCATGGCCGATGCAATCCCGTTCGTTCATCTGTCAGGAATAAGGCAAGAGTTTTTATGGAAATAGCAAGGAACATGACGGATCTGTCGATTCGGCATTACAAACGTGTGACGATTGCGATGGCGATTTTCGCTGTGGCGACGGGAGCCTTGATCCCGCTGATCAAGGTGGATACCGATCCGGAGAATATGCTCGGCAAAACCGAGCCGGTTCGTGTTTTTCATGACGAAACCAAGGAACGGTTTGACCTGAATGATATTGTGGTCGTCGGTGTTGTCAACGAGCAGAATCGAGACGGCGTATTCAATGTGCAATCCTTACGCGACATTTACGAACTGGCCCGGTATGCCAAAGAGGAGTTGCGCTGGCCTGACAAGAAGGATCCGAGCCGGACAGTCGGCGTGGTGGAGATAGACCTGATGGCGCCTTCCACCGTGGATCATATTGGGCAGGGCGGTCCGGGCGTGGTGACGTTTGAATGGCTGATGCCGAAACCTCCCGCAACGCAGGAAGAGGCCCTGGTGGTTCGGGACAAGATCCTGTCCAATCCGATGCTCAGGGACACCCTGGTGTCCGGCGACGGCAAGGCCCTGGCTCTGTATCTGCCTTTGACAAGCAAGGATCTGAGCTACCGGGTCTACAGCGCGCTGCAGAAAAAGGTCGCCGAATTTTCAGGCCAGGATCGTTATCACATCACGGGTTTGCCCGTGGCCGAAGACACTTTCGGCGTGGAGATGTTTGTCCAGATGGCGATCTCAGCGCCTTTGGCGATGCTGGTGATCTTTCTGCTGATGCTGGCGTTTTTCCGCAAGCTGGTTCTGGTGATCAGCCCGATGATTGTTGCAATGGTGTCGGTGATCTCGACAATGGGCCTTCTGATTGGATTCGGATTTCCGGTCCATATCATGAGTTCGATGATCCCGATTTTTCTGATGCCGATCGCCGTGGTGGATTCGGTGCATATTCTGTCGGAATTCTTCGACCTCTATACGCCCGAAAAAGGCCGTACGCAGACCATCCGTGAGGTCATGGGAAATCTGTTTGTCCCGATGCTATATACTTCGTTGACCTCGGCGGCAGGATTTGCCTCGCTGGCGCTGACGCCGATTCCTCCGGTGCAGGTCTTCGGAATCTTCGTGGCGACGGGTATTATGATTGCATGGGTCGCTACGGTGACTTTTGTGCCTGCGTATGTGATGATGATTCGGGACAAATCGCTGGAAAATTTCGGGCATGCCGCCCATCATGCGGACAAACCGAGTTCCCTGAGTCGGTTCCTGGGAAAAGTCGGGCGTTTTACCTTTCGACGGGCCAAGCCGATTCTGGTGGTGATGCTGATCCTCAGTGGCGTTGCGGTGTATGGCATTACGCAGATTCAGATCAATGACAATCCTGTCAAGTGGTTTTCC
>JAFGGE010000208.1 GCA_016930745.1 Sedimentisphaerales bacterium | reverse complement strand
CTCCAGGGTATAATACGTCCCCAGATGTGACGCATTGCCCGCCACATAGATCTTATACGGCTCGCCAAACCAGCTTGTTACCGTATGGCTCTTCGCCCAGCCGAGAACATTTTCGCAATCTTCGTTATACACCTGAAAATTCAGATCGGTGTTATCGCTCTTGGTCAGGTTGATCTGATACATGTGCAGCGGTTCTGTGTCGAACACAAACCAGTCGGTTTCCAGGCTGCCGTCCGGCTTGTGCGTCAGTGTTCCGGAAATCGGCGCCGCATCCACTGCCAAGGATGTCGCACCGGCACAATCATCAGAGTAGCTGTCCGGCGGGTATTGACCGAGAATTTCGATGTAGAAGGCATAACCGCCGGGATTGCTGAACATCTTTATGTAAACATCGTCGGCCTCTTCCAGAAAGAACGTTCTTACCGAGACGCCGTTGCTGTGGCTGTAGTGATAGATGGTCTTGTGAAGGGTATCAAACTCATCGATCTGATAAACGTCCATTTCCTTATACCCTGAATTAATCTGACCGTTCAAGGTCACACGATAGAGGGTATTGGCTGTAGGAGTAAATGTGAACCAGTCGAAATCACCGCTGTCAAGAACACCGTTAACGATTGTCCCATCTGTCGGGATCGTCGCGGCGTCCTCCGGAATATCGCCATAATCCGGATCTTCGGCCTTGAGAATACCCCCCCCGATGAAAAGACAGAAACATACAAAAAACGGCAGACACACTATCCCCTTCATCACCATTCTCCTAATAAAAAGAGTCACACATCCCACGCCGCAGAGACACCACGACGATTCATCCACTGAGTAGCAATAATATATCATTTGTAAAGGTTTATGTCAAGAGTCTTGGGCCTTGATCATGAGATATCTATGGAAAATCCTACGCCCGGAGTAGGAAAAAGGGAAAATCCCGGCCCTAAGCGATCATTCGGGAGACTCTATGTAAATCAACGATACGGGCTCACGGTTCGGATTCACGTCCAACGATTCTGTAACTCACAAAGGAGCCGGTTATTGAGTGTTTTGTTTGGTTGACAAGGGACATTTGAAGACGTACACTGAAGCCGAGGTAGGATAATAAGGACAAGGGAAGGTTCTATTTCGGAGTGATAGATGGATACTTCGATATTCAAAGCGTATGACATTCGAGGAGTGTATCCAGAGCAGATTGACGAGTCGGCGGCGTGGAAGGTCGGTCACGCGACAGCGCAATTCCTACGATCCCTGCTGCGGGGTTACGAAAGAGGACAGGCCAACGCCCAGAGCGTCTGTGTTGGCCATGACATGCGAAAACACAGCCCTTCGATCGCTAAATCGCTCATTTCGGGCATGAACGCCACCGGCGCCAATGTGATCGATATCGGTATGATCGACACGCCCCAGATGTATTTTGCCATCAATCACCTGGGGACATGCGGGGGCGTACAGATCACCGCATCCCATAATCCGGCCCAGTACAGCGGATTCAAGGTTTCCGGTCTGGAAGCCAAGCCAATCGGGCAGGATACCGGCCTCAAGGAGATCAAGCATATTGCCTCTTCCCTGCTGCACACCCACGGGAAATCCCGCGGTTCGGTGGAAAAATGCGATCTGAGCCAGGAGTATAAACGGCATGTCTTAAAGTTCCTGAATCCGAGCATCCGGAATTTGAAGCTGGTTGTCGATGCCTCCAACGGCATGGCCGGAAAGATGGTCCCGATTCTTTTTGGCGATTTGCCCGTCGAGCTGATCGGGCTGAATTTTGATCACGAAGGAACCTTTGCGCATGATCCCAATCCCCTGGTGGAGGCGAATCTGGCCGAATTAAAACAGGTCGTGGTGGAGGAACAGGCCGATTTCGGCGTTTGTTTCGACGGGGATGCAGATCGGCTGATCATGATCGATGAAGCCGGCCAAACCATTGGCTGCGATATTTTAACCGCTTTAATGGTGCCGTATTTCCTGGAAAATAATCCTAATTCGGCCGTCGTCTATGACCTTCGCAGCAGTCATGTGGTGCAGGAGGAGATCATTAAACACGGCGGGATTCCGCGTCGGGAGCGGGTAGGCCATGCCTATATGAAAAAAACCCTTCGCGACAGCCATGCGGTGTTCGGCGGCGAATTAAGCGGGCATTTCTATTATCGGGACAATTACTACGCCGATTCCGGTATGATTACGCTGGTGCATATGCTTAATATTGTAAGCGAAAGCGACCGGCCGGTCAGCGAACTGATTGCTCCCTTACAGCGATACTATGCCACGGGAGAGGTCAATTTTGAAGTCGAGAACAAGGAGGCGGTCATGCGGGATCTGGTTCGTAAATACAGCCAGGGTCGTTATGATGATCTGGACGGAGTGACAATCCAGTTTCGGGACTGGTGGTTCAATGTCCGCCCCAGCAATACCGAGCCGCTGCTGCGGTTGAATGTGGAGGCGAATGATCCCCGATTGCTAAGAGAGGTGTTTAAAGAATTAAGGGATTTCCTGGGCGAGCCGGTGGAGCATTGATCGGCGTCGACGAGATCAAGCAGCGGGGGCGTTGGCCCCCGTTTCTTTTTAGTGAGGATACGGCATGAATCGGCGGACGTTTTTGCAGGTGATGGGTGTTAGTGCGGTTGTGACCACGACCGGATGTCAAGGTTCTGTCTTGGGAGAAGCCACAGTCGATGTTACGTTTACGCCGCAACGGCCCAATGTGCTCTGGATCAGCCTGGAGGACATCAGTCCGGATCTGGGCTGTTATGGGGACGACTATGCGATCACTCCGCATATCGACCGGCTGGCCGAACAGGGTACTCGGTTCGACCGGGCCTTCACCAGTCATGGCGTTTGCGCCCCCGTCCGATCCGGCATGATCATGAGCTATTATGCCTCCGCGGCGGGTACCAATCCCATGCGATGTAAGGGCGTGCCTCCCGAGTCTATCCGCTGTTTTCCGGAGTATATGCGGCAGGCGGGGTATTACTGTACGAATAACGCCAAGACCGATTATCAGTTCGATCCGCCGGATACGGCCTGGGACGAGTCGAGCAATCGGGCCCATTGGCGCAATCGGCCTGCGGGCAAACCATTCTTCTGTGTGATCAATTTAACCAGTACGCATGAGAGCCAGATACGCACACCCAATGGGAAAAAGGCGACCCTCCACGATCCTGCCAGGGCCAAGCTTCCGCCGTATTATCCGGATACGCCGCTGGTTCGAAACGACTGGGCGTGTTATCACGACAACCTGACCCAAACGGATGCACGGGTGGGGCAGATTTTAAAGGATCTGGAGGCCGACGGGCTTGCGGAGGATACCGTTGTCTGGTTCTGGGGCGACCATGGCCGGGGCCTGCCGCGGGCCAAACGCTGGATTTATGATTCCGGGCTGCATATCCCGTTGATCATTCGGGCGCCTGCTAAATATCGCGACTGGGCCAGTCCAAAAAATCCGAATGCCCTGTTGCCCGGTTCTGTGAACAAGGATCTTGTCTCCAGTATCGATTTCGGAGCCACAATGCTGTCGCTGGCCGGAATTCGTGTGCCCCCGCACATGCATGGCCGTCCTTTCCTGGGGCCTCAAAAGGCTTCCCCGCGAAAGTATATCTATGGAGCCAGAGACCGGATCGATGAGACACACGACCTGATGCGATGCGTACGGGATGAGACATTTCATTATATCCGCAATTACATGCCCTATGTCCCTCGGTCCATGCATGTGGCGTATATGGATCTGATGCCAACGATGCAGGAGATGCGACGTCTCCATGCCGAAGGCAAGCTGACCGGAGCTCAAAAGCAGTATTTTGAGCATCCGCGGCCTGTCGAGGAATTATATGACACAGTGGCCGATCCGCATGAAATCCATAACCTGGCAAACGATCCGAACTATGGGGATGTGCTCAAGCGGCTGCGGGATGAAATGCATCGATGGATACGGGAAATCGGCGATGTGGGACTGATCCCGGAGCCGGATTTTGACATGATGAAACGGCCGCTGGATCGATATGAAGCAACAGCAATGCCCGGCGTGAAGGTGCAAAGTGTATCGGCGCAGAATGCGACTTCTACCGTGATCCTGGAATGCCTGACGCCGGGATCGTCCATTGCCTATCGCCTTGATGGACCGAACGGAACACACCAGGGTACCCAATGGGAAGTATATACGACACCTGTTATTGTCGCCAGGGGCCAGACCCTGCGAGCCAAGGGCGTACGGATCGGATTCAGAGATAGTAAGGAAGTGAGATTTCAAAACGGAGATCCTTCGATCGCCCCTGAAAAGGATCCAAGCCGGGAACACTGGGAAAAACAGCTTGCCCGGACGGATTTGCTGGATCGATTGCTGGAAGTCAAGGAACTGGACCTCGAAGGAGAGGCTGCACGAGAGAAATATTTTGCCCTGCTCGGAGACAAGTGGGGACCAGTCCGATACTGGGCGGTGCTTGGATTGCATCATTCCTGCAAAGAGCAGGCCGCGATAGAGCGAGCCGGCAAAGCCTTGATGCCCCTGTTGCTGGATACATCCCAATCGGTTCCTGTCGCGGCAGCCGAAGCGCTGTGCGACTGGGATCAGCAAGAAATCGCACTCCCGGCGCTGCTCAAGGCCCTGCAAGAGGGATATGTCGAACAGACAAAACTTTTTGCCGCTCATTCTTTTTATCGATTGGGAACAAAGGCGAAAGATGCCCTCTCCGAAGTCAAAAAAGAATTCCAAAACGCTTCCGGCGATTTGAAAAAGGTCCTGGAGCGAGCCGTGAAAGCAATGGAGGCCTAAGAGACGAGGATCATACTTCCGAAGGGATAAAAGATGATGAGAATGAATCGAAGACAATTCATAAAGGCCATCGGCGCCGGGGCTTTTCTTGTAACGATACCCGGGTGTGCTAAATCGGTGGAGCGAACAAAAGGGGAAGCGAAGAAACCCAGCTTCGTCTTTTTCCTGGTGGATGATATGGGATGGACGGATGCCGGTTGCTTCGGCAGTTCGTTCTATGAAACACCGAATATTGACCGCCTGGCTGCAAGCGGAGTACGGTTTACCAATGCCTATGCCGCCTGCCCTGTATGCAGCCCGACAAGAGCCAGCATTATGACAGGCAAGTATCCGGTACGTCTGGCCACGACCGATTATTTTGGAGCGCCCCAGCCGGATACGGTGGATCGCCACTGGACCAAAGACAAACCTTTGTTGCCGGCTCGATATCAAGATTATTTACCTCATGAGGAAATAACCGTTGCCGAGGCTTTGAAAAAGGCCGGATATGCTACTTTCTTTGCGGGTAAGTGGCACCTGGGCGGGGAAGCTTACTGGCCGGAACATCAGGGCTTCGATATGAACAAGGGCGGCCATGACCGCGGCGGTCCCTACGGAGGTAAAAAATATTTCTCTCCCTATGGCAATCCCCGGCTCGAAGATGGTCCGGAGGGAGAACACCTGCCGGATCGACTGGCTACGGAAACCGTCAAGTTCATCTCCGACCATAAAACCGATCCGTTTCTTGCCTATCTGGCCTTCTATTCCGCGCATACGCCGTTGATGAGCCGCGAAGATCTGCGGCAAAAGTATCTGTCCAAAAAAAGCCGGCTCGGATTGGAAGCCCAATGGGGCCAGGAGGGCGACCGAAAAGTTCGACTGGTGCAGGAGCATGCCGTCTATGCCGGGATGATTGAGGCCATGGATCAGGCGGTGGGCAAGGTACTCGATAGTATCGAGGCATCGGGACTGGCGGATAACACGGTTGTGATATTCATGTCGGACAACGGGGGATTAAGCACATCCGAGGGACATCCGACTTCCAATCTACCGCTCCGGGCCGGCAAGGGATGGCTTTATGAAGGCGGTATCCGGGAACCAATGATCATACGATGGCCGGGTGTGGCTAAGGCTGGCAGCGCTTGCGATGAGCCGGTAATAAGTACGGATTTTTATCCGACGCTTCTGGATATGGCAGGACTGCCTGCAACGCCGAAGCAACATATCGATGGAAGGAGTATGGCGCCGCTTTTGACCGGGAAAATGAAGAGCCTGAAAAGGGAGGCGATCTATTGGCATTATCCCCATTACGGCAATCAGGGCGGCAGCCCTGGCAGCGCCATCCGGGCCGGCGACTGGAAGTTGATCGAGTTCTTTGAAGACAACCACGTTGAATTATACAACCTGAAAAAGGATATCAGCGAACAAAACAATCTGGCCGAGAAGATGCCGCAAAAGGCGTCGCAACTTCGAAAGATGCTGCACCAATGGCGCAAAGAAACGGGTGCACGGATGCCAACCCCCAATCCCAATGCCAAACCGAAAGCATAATGGGAAAGGATTTTTCCATGCGATTATCACGACGGTCTTTCCTGGAAGTGGTAGGTATCGGCCTTGCCGGAATGGTTGCGCCAGGTTGTATACAAGTAGAGAAAAGATTCGCAGGACAGGAAAAACGCCCGAATATCCTGATGATCCTTGTGGATGATCTGGGATATGGCGATCTGTCGTGCTATGGCGCTCAGGATATGCGAACTCCTCATCTGGATGCCCTGGTCGCTTCCGGTATGCGGTTTGACAGCTTCTATGCGAACTGTCCCGTATGCAGCCCGACTCGAGCGGCTTTGTTGACAGGCCGTTATCCGGATTTGGCAGGTGTTCCGGGCGTAATCCGGACGCATCAGCAGGACAGTTGGGGATATCTGAAGGAAGAGTCGGTTCTGTTGCCGACGCGTTTGAAAAAAGTCGGTTACCACACGGCGATTGTGGGCAAGTGGCATCTGGGACTGGAATCGCCGAATGTGCCGAATGAACGGGGATTCGACCACTTTCACGGTTTTTTAGGCGACATGATGGACGACTACTGGAACCATCGACGCCACAACATCAATTATATGTATCGGAACAAACAAAAAATCGATCCGGAGGGTCACGCGACCGATCTGTTTACCCAATGGTCGATTGACTATATCACATCCAGACAAGATAAGAGCAATCCATTTTTCCTGTATCTGGCCTACAACGCCCCGCACACTCCGATTCAACCCCTTCCTGTGCGGTTGGAAAAGGTCAAACAGCGGCAAGCCGGCATTAGCGACAGGCGAGCCAAACTTGTGGCGTTGATCGAGCATTTGGACGACGGGATCGGCAAGGTAATCCAATCGTTAAAGGATACAGGGCAATGGGAAGACACTCTGGTGATCTTTACCAGCGACAATGGCGGTCAGACAGGCGTTGGGGCCAATAATGGTCCTCTTCGCGGCGGCAAGCAGGACATGTGGGAAGGAGGAATTCGCGAACCCTTCTGTGCGGTCTGGCCGGGACGGATACCTGCCAATACGCGAAAGACCGACACGGTCGCCTGTACGATGGATCTGTATCCGACGATGTGCGAGGCGGCAGGGATTACCGTTATCCATGAAATCAACGGACGAAGTTTTCTGCCGATTCTCCTGGACAAAGAGCAAGCCTGGCCCAATCGATATCTTGTCTGGATGCGGCGTGAGGGAAACCCGCGTTATGGAGGGCGGATCTATTATGCGATTCGATACGGCGATTGGAAACTGCT
>JAFGGE010000207.1 GCA_016930745.1 Sedimentisphaerales bacterium | reverse complement strand
GAACTCAACAGCGATCCGCTGGTCGGTCCGGTGATGATGACCGAGATCATGTACCGGCCCGGCTCGACCAACGCCGGCGGGGAGTTTCTCGAATTGCATAATACCACAAGCCAGACGGTGTTTTTGCAGGACATGGTGACCACCCCGCTCAGCGCCGATCCGTTCGATATAGAGTATGAATTCGTTCCCTGGCGGTTTACCAATGGAATCGAGTACACCTTCCCCTTGAACACGTCGATCCCGGCCGGCGGATACCTGATCGTGTCCGAGGACCCGGCGGCCTTTACGGCCTGGTATGGAGCATTAGGTGTTCCAGTGCTGGGACCGTTTGAGAACGACACCAATCTGAGCAACGGCGGCGAGCGGGTAACCTTGTCGCGTCCGGGCGATCAGGAATGGCAGAAGGAGCGATATTACATCCGGATCGATTCGGTGGAATACGGGGACGAAGCCCCCTGGCCGGTCGAGGCGGATGGGACCGGCGCGAGCCTGCAGCACAGAAATCCCGCAGCGACCGACCCGGCCTTGCTGTACGGCAACGATCCGGCCAACTGGCAGGCCGCCGATCCTTCTCCGGGTCGATAGCGGATTCAAACAAAAAGAAAGAGCCGGCAGGGTCCTCCAAAATCCCTGCCGACTGTTTACAAAACTGCTGTAATCCTTATCCTTGTTGCTGAGTCAACTCCGGCGACCGAGAGCGGGGGTGGAGTGCGATTATGGACAGGCGCCGGATTGGTCGAAGTTGCAGGAGAGCCAATTTTGTGCAAGGAGGACAAAGTCATGAAGATTCACAATGCAATCGCCATTGGCGTCCCCGGGAAGTTTTTCCGGACATTGTGCGATCTCCGGACCGTTTAGAACCACCGCATAGATGCTCATCTTTCCGCCGAGATTGTCCTGCCAGACAACCGTATTGCCGCTGAGGCGAGGATTCGTTTGATCGGAGAAGGTCTTTTGCCCCGGCTGATTATCGCTGATCAGAAATTCCTGTTGCGTTGTCAGGTTGAAGCCGAAGATGTCCCAGTCTCCGTTGCGGTCATCCTGCCAGACAATGAGATTCCCGTCGACATCGGGATGTTCGGCGTTGTCGGTATCCGTGGCGATGGAGAAAATCCTTGGATTGTCCGGGTTGGAGATGTCAGCGGCGTAAATATCCCAATCGCTGCCAAACTTCTGCTGCCAGACGATCAGATGGCCAAAAGCGGCTACGTTTTCCTGATCCTCCGGAAGCGCAGAGAAAAGATATTCCATTGGCTTATTCAGGCGGAGCACATCGGCCCCAAACAGATTAAAGGCGCCGTCGGGATTGTCTTCCCATACAAAATCATCCTGCCATGCAACGGTGTCGTGATAGATGGCGGCATTGAGCTGATCGTATTCAAATGGAGTCAGAGGATATGTCCTGACATTCTCCGGATCGGTGATATCGGCCATGGAAACATCCCAGTCGCCGGCGCTGTTATCCTGCCAGATGACGGTGTTTCCGAAGAGGGCCGGATTGATCTGGTCGAATAAAAGATCGGTGACCGGCCTGTCGATCCGGTCGGGATCGTCCAGGTCCAGCATGTATATGTCATAGTCTGTATCGCCGTTGGGGTGAAAATTGTCCTGCCAGATGACAGTATTGTCGTAGATGGCCGGATTCTCCTGGTTTTTGTCGAATTCGGCGATTCCAAAAACGGAAATAGTTTCCGGATTCGAGATATCCGCCCCGATAATATCCCAATCGCTTGTACCCTGAAATTCCACCCATTGCTGCCAAACGATGATGGGACCATAGATAGCAGGGGACTGCTGATCGTCGTTGGAGGCGAAGACCTGGAACGGAATCCAGGTGCCGGCCGAAAGAGCGGCGGTCAGCGACAAGAAAATACAAAGGATTCCCATCGGTCGAAAAAAGAACCCATCCCGTTTATTCTTCCATTCCAGACATTGGAGGTATTGGCATTTCATGGCGATTACCCTCTTTCGTACCTTGCCCAGTGAAAAGTAAGGGTGGGGCAACGCCCCACCCCTGATCAATCGGTATTCGGGTTTGTGATGTCCTTTTCAGCGGCGTTGGCGCGGTCGGCCTTGACCTTTTCAAGAAGTTCGGCCAGGATCTCGACGCTGATCTGATTGGAAGGATCCTGCATGGCGATCGCCAGCGGAGCAGCCACTTTATCCGTCTGACCTAGGCCCAGCATGTGATAGGCATACAGCAGGTTCAGGTCGGTGTTGGCCGGCTCGGCGACAAGGGCGGCCTGCAGGGTGTCCATCTGCGATTGCAGCACTTTTTCATCGTTGTACAAGCCGCGCGGATAATACACGGTTTCCTTGTCATCGCCCCGTGGCATCTGATTGAGCGTAGCCCGCAGCACACCCGCCGAGGCTTCGTAATCGCCGTTGGAGAACAGGGCCTGGGCATAGGCAAAGGGCAGGATCATATCTTCGGGATCGAGAATCATCGCCACGCGGAACTTGAGAATGGCGTCGTCATAGTCGCCTTTGGCAAAGGATTCTACCGCCTGTTCGAAGTTCATATCGGAGGCGGTTGCTTCGTTCGGCAGATCCTGCGCTTCTTTGAGCCGCTGCACTTCCTGTTCCAGTTTTTCCACCTGCAGCTTCATTCGAACATCGCTGAAATCATCATAGGTCTGTGTTTGAACCGCTGTCGTTTCAACGGGTGGATTGTAATAGTAGTGATTGTTCACTTCCTGGATCACCGGCTGCTCATAGACATAGGAACCATACCAGCGGTAGGGGTGACAGCCGTACCAATAGTAGCGTTGATAACGGTAGTAGCTGGGCCAATAGCCGCCGATGCTGCAGAACACAAACCGACGATGATAGGTGGGATAAAAGTAGGTGACTCCATAATAGCCGTTCCATGGCACGCTGATCACCCATCCGCAACTGTTCCAGGGATTGTTCAGGACCCAGATGCCGTAGTCCCAGTGCCACCAATGGCGGCTTAAGTGAATGTTTGCGAAAAAGGTGAAATCACGATGCACGCGATAGGGCCGAGGATAGTGGGAATATCCATGCGTTCCGATATAGGAATCGTCTACGTATACATCCCCGGTAATGACCGTGTTATTGTGGCCATTGATCACAATATCTCCCGTCGTGCTGGTGCTGTCCTGTGCGTCTACTTCAAGACCGGAACTGTCTGCGGCAACCTCGCCGGAGGTTTTCTCCCGTGCGATCGTTTTGCGGTCTCCATCGGCGGTGCGACCGGGTACTGTCGATTCCATGGCTTGTGCGTCTTTCGCTGTTTTGAGGGCATCGCTGCTTTTGACGCCTCCGTTAATTCCGGGTTTGCGGGTTCGTTCCGCTGTTTCACGATCCGCCGGGGTGGAAGAACGATCCGTCTGGAGAGAACGGGACGGGGTTTCAGCGCCGTCGGAAGCGGCATCGACCGTTTTGTCGGATCGAGAAGTCGGTTCTGTGGTGGTTCGAGCGGTTCGGTCTGGCTTATCCGATGCCTTGTCGTCCAAACCCGTAATCGGAGAGGCAATGCCGCTGGTGGATCGCTCCGTGCGTTTAACGGAGGAGTCCCGGCGAGAGGCTGCCTGTTCTACGGCGGAATCCACTGAACGCTGCGGGAACTCATAACGATTGCTCGGCGCCGGGACAGATCGGGTTGTCGTGGCGGCCACGCTGCTTCGGGTGGAGGGAGAAGCGGCGGAGCGGTTACTTGCTGTTGAGGGCGGCTGTGTGATGGGTTCGGCAATGTCTCGTGTGGTACGTGTAACAGCGGACGTCAAGGCTCGGGAGGTGCGATTCGCAGGGGTTCGGCTGGACGATGAAACCGACATGCCGGATGTAGTATCGGCGATGGAACGGCTCGATAGCGCGCTTGTCGCCTGGTTTCCAGCGGTTGTGTCCTGGGTTGTAGTACGCGGGAAAAGAACGCGACTGGATGTTGCGGAGGCGCCGGAGACGGACGAACCTGGCGCTGCCTCCCGAATCGGCGAAGCGATGGAGCTTCTGGAAATGCCCGAACGGGAGGGAAACGTCTGTGTCGTCGCAGGCGCGGCGGCGCTAACGCTGCTGCGGCTGGCCGAATCGCTCCGGGTAAATGCCGAGTGGGTACTGCTGTAGTTGGTGGCCGCCGGAGGAATTGCCTGGTAGTTGGTGTTTCGGTTGGCCTGACCTACCGAGTAGGATTGGCTTGCAGAACGACTCGGCACAGTGGAACTTCTCGTCGGGCTGCTGTAACTCGGGACGGAAGAATAAGATCTGGCCGGCTGGGTCGGAGTAGACCGGATCGGAGAAGTCGTTCGTGAGGAAGTGGAAGGTCTTGAGCTGCCGAACGAGGAAGAGGGGTTGGACCCAAAGCTTGAACTCCTGGAACTGGAGGAGCGGGAGCTGAAGGAACTGATGGAGGAGCTGGGTCGGGAGGAAGATGCGGTGGAAGCGGACCTGCTGGGCGAGCTGGATTGCACAGAGGGCCTGCTGGGAGGTGCACTCGAACTCGAGCCGGACCGTGAGCTGCTTCTGGAACTTCTGGCCAGCACAGGGGTGAAAATCAATGCCAGAACGACAGACGCCAGCCAAAAACTCACTTTTGCATTTCTCGTTTCCATGATCTACTCCTTTCCCTGGCTTTCCATGCGGGTCTTGCCCTGTCGGCCGACCCAACCGGCCAGTGAAGTACTCTATTTTTGAAGCATGGCCAGCAGCACAAGAGCGGCTGTCATTATAACAATTTCCCACCAACTAAAAAGGCCGCTGATCTGCTGTTCTCGCCGTTGACTTGTCTCTTTTTCCTTCCTCATAATCGTTATTCACTTCTTAGATGTTGCAATCTCTATTTTCCTTACGCTCTCTACTTATATAGTACGCGGAAAAAACAAAAAGTCAAGGATAATTTTCAAAAATGTCTAAAATATTTTTCTATGCAATGTCATTATTTATAAACATTTACATTTTAAGGATTTAGATAAGGGATGCCTGCGGATTTGACTTTTAATTTGACAATTTCGTTTGTTGTTTTTTACATATAGACGTATAATCCAGTTTGTTCCGGCAGGAATAGGAGGGGTGAAACGGGTTGGTGTTAAATCTGAGTCTTTGAGAATGGCCCAGAAGATTCGAAATCCTTTGGCGCAGGCCCTTGGTTTGGTGCTCCAGGGCATGCGGGACAAGATGGGTGGCGTCAGTTCGTCGGAAATTGCTTGTTCTTTGGGACTGGCCGCCTCTCATTATCGCATGATCGAAGCCGGCAGCGCGATCCTGCAGCCGTCGCGCGCGATCAAAGTAGTCCAGACATTCGACACGATTGAGTTCATTCCTCTCTGTCAGGTACTGGTATGCATCCAGATCCTGGATTCGGTTCGAACCAGCGGGACGGACATGCGCGTTATGGCCGATGTCTTGCAGGAGGCCAATCCGACGATTGCCCGGGTGCTGGGGCGTTTTGGCGCTATCTGGACGATCGTGGATCATGCCTCCACGGGGGAGCTTTCTCGGCAACTGGCCGCGGATGGAATCGACAAGGAATTGACCGATTTTTTGACGACGGAGCCTGTGTCATTGTCCGCCGATCAAATCGGCCAGTTCATGTCGCCGACGTACCAGCATCCGATCAGCGGACAGTTGTACAGCAAGATCGGCGATATCCTCAAAGGCGTCGCTCCCTTTTACCTCGATACCGTTTTACAATTGACCGACAATCTCCGGGATATTACCCCTCGCGTGACTCCGCAGGAACTGGCCCGGTGGGAAGCGGCCCACAAAAATCGCATCCATTATATTGTCGGGATCGTCCGAAAACCGGAGATCATATTGAACGTGGAGGCGTTTGATTATTCGTTTCTCTGGCAGGACAGCTTCCGTAAGATGTTTATTATGCATCGGGATCCGCCGGTGGCGGTTCGACAAACCGTGAAAGAGGAGATCGTTTCCTGCCTGCGGAAAAAGTATGAGGCTGAACGGGTAAAATACGAACGGATATTGGAAATTTTCGACGATACGATCGGAGACAAGCTGACGGTTCGCTGGGGCCGCGATGTCCAAAAGGAAATGGATGAGCTGCTGGCTCACAGAGATACTGAAATGAACAATCTGTGGTTCTATTTTATGGCCAGCGGGTATGTGGTTCCGTTTATCGACAATGCCTCCATTGACGGGAAAGCCGGGGCGATCTACGGGACCAGCCTGGATTATGACCAGACTTGCAGTAAACTAGTCCGGCTCAGGGAAGTATGCGGAGATATCGGATTTGCGTTTTGATGAAGACATGACAAATATCGTGATTGACACCATTACGCCTGCGGTATCGCAGGAGGACCTGTTTCGGCGCCGGCGGTGTTATATGGGCATCAGTCTGGACAATCCGATGTTTCAGAATGATCTTCTGCGGGCTCTGCTGGAGTGGGCCACGGGCCATTTCGATCACTGTCTGGTGGTGGTCGGGGATTACCTTCGTCGATTCAATGAAACCATGCTCAACGGTCGGCAAGGGGAACAGGCCGAACAGGCGGCCGAGGCGGTTGGCGATGCCTTCCTGCAGCGCGAAGGAGATTTGCTGCATCGGTTTTCTCCCGACCAGATTACCGTCATGCGATGGAAACCCTGCTTGGAAAGCCAGGAGTATGCTCGCGCCCGCCAGGTACTGGACCAGCTTTATAAGACCAACGATCTGTTCCGTGCGGCCCTGCAGCGGGACGCCCATTCCTTTATTCGACGTCAGAGAAAACACAATCAATCCTTTGTGGTGGAGGAGGCCGAGGCGATCCGATTGTCTTGTCGGTATCTGCTGGAAGAAATCGCCGTTTTCAGCGCCCTGTCGGAGAAGGGCTGGACGGTGGAGCTGTATCCGGGGCCGGAGCTGGATGTGCTGGTCGAGGTGTCGCGAGGGGCATACGACGGCATTCCCGTCGGCCTGAAAAAGCGTATCAATGTCGAGCTTCGCGGTTGTCGGGAGAAAGGCTGATCGATCATGATCTGGATCGTGATGGCGGCGCTGCTGCTGGCTCTTTTGGTCTATATCTCGGTAGGCCTTGTGCTGGGCCGCGAGACGAAAGGTCTGGGCGATCTTCTTCCGCTGGGATTCGGCCGTCGCGCCCGCGTCGAAAGCAGCCGGGAATTTTCCGCCAGCACGGTAGCCACGACGATTTCCCTGGCGACAGTGGTGATCGCCTTTTTCGAATTGGCAGGTCAATTCGGCGTCTGGCTGTTCTGGACGGTGCTGACCACATCGGCCGGTTTGCTGCTGGTGCGGCTCTTTGCGCAGCGCATCTGGCGGCGGATGGAGGCATACGATCATCGACCGACCCTGCATGAGTTCCTTGGCACCGAATTCAACTCCGAAGCGTTGAGCTATGTCAGCGCGGCCTGTAATAGCCTTGGATTTCTGGCGGCCTTTGCCGTGGAGCTGACCGTCGGCTCGCGTTTCTTTGCCTGGCTGGTTCCGGAGGTTCCCACGGAAATCGTGGTGGTTGTCCTGTCGGTTGTGGCGTTTGTGTATACGGCGGTGGGGGGGTTCCGTGCTGTCATTGTGACCGACCGGATCCAGATGGTCTCGATCCGGGCGCTGCTGGTGGCGCTGCCTTTGTTTTATCTGTATTACGTCAACACCCATGGCGGCTGGCAGGCCAGTATAGATCGAATTCCGCCGGCGGTTCTTTTTCCGTCGTTTCGTCCGGGGCTGGTTTCTTTCCTGATCGGTATTTTGATTATCAATGTGCCGACGTATATCTCGGATATGAGCATATGGCAGCGGATCGCCGGATCGCAAAAACCGGAAACCGTAGCCGGGGGGTTGCTTTCCAGTGTGATCAGTTCGGCTGTGACGTGGAGTATGTTTGCGCTGCTGGCGTGTTTTTCCTTTATGATGATCCGTGCCGACAGCACGAATAATCCTCTCGGGGATGTATTGCAGGTGGTCGGCCAAACCGGAACCTTCTTTTCCGGAGTTGTATTGTTTGTTGCCGTTCTGGGATTGTATGGGGCCATGCTGTCCACGGCGTCAACGCAGTTGATCGCCGTATCCCATGCGGTGTATGAGGACGTTTTTTCCCGACGCCGCAAAGAAAAACTGGGGCAACGCATGGAATCGGCGCGGGAGCTGCGAATCTCGCGGACGATCCTTGTGATGGCGGCCTTGCTTTCGACGGTTCTGGTTCAGGTGCTCAGTACAGTGGGTTTTTCCATTGCCGACCTGGTTTTTGCGATTTATGGCTCGCAGGTGGGGCTTTGCCCGCTGGCGATATCGGCGTTGCTGTTGCGCCGGGAGCAATTGCGTCGGATGAGCGACTGGGCGGCTTCGGCGGTCACGGCGGGATTTGTGCTTGGCTGGGGCAGCGCTTTTTTTGGGGTGATGGGGAAAAATGAAAATCTGGTTTTTCTGGCGCCGGTATTCAGTCTCTTGGTTTCCGGTATGCTGCTGGGGGCGGGTTTTATCGTCAGCGGCGCCTGGAAAGCGCGGCCATCATGAATCTTTTTCTTATCAAGGCGGTCCTGAAGGCCAGACGCCGGGGTCTGCTGCATCTTGTGCGAGCCGATAAACCCGTACGTCTGGATTGTCTTGCCGACAAGTGTGCGCTGTGCTGCAAGTTGCTCGGTTCGCCTCTGGTGACGCCGGAGGAAGCCAGGCGAATTGATCCCCATGTTCTCAAGAGGAAAGGGCAGGCGTATTTCCCTCGAGCCCAGGGCACACAATGCGGTCTTTTACAAAAAGGACTGTGTTCTATTTATGAAGCCCGGCCCAGCGGCTGTCGGGAATATCCCTGGTATAACCTTGGGGGTGTTCTGTACTATGATTCCGGCTGTCCGGGCATTAAGCAGGATCGGGATGAACGTCCGGATAGGAACGACATTGGTCCCTTTGAGAGGTTTATTCCGAATACGCCGTCCTGGATGATTCATTGGATTGTCTGGATGTGCAAGCGGCCCTGAACACGAAAAGCCCCGCACGGGGCGGAGCTTTTCGCTATAAAAGATATGGGTTGTTTGTTCGGAAGTTATCGTTGCGGCGCAAAACCCCATGGACCCCCAAACGGGCGTCGATTGGACGGAGGTGTTTGAGGGGTAAGATCCCATGGACAGTCCGGACCCAAGCCGGGTCGGCGAATCCCGCCTCGACGGGACAAAGGACCTTGCCCGTAAGGCGTCTGGTCCGGTCCACCCGGACGTTGCAGAAAGCCCCGTCGAAGATTTTGTCCTGGACCCCGGCCCTGCCATGCACGGTTTTGATACTCAAACTGTCGTCCGCGGATGCCCGGTCCGAAAGGACGTTGCATCCATTGGGCAGGCCCCTGTGGACGGAATCTTTGATGTAAGCGGCCAAAATTACCTTGGCGATCTTGCAGGCCTGGCCTTGCCTGGGGACCTCTGAATCTTTGAAAACGCTGACCGCGACTCTGGAAAGGACGAAATTGTTCTTGTGAACCACGTTGGCCTGGCGTCGGTGGATTGAAGAATCGTCCCTGTCGGTTGCCGGGAGTACGAAGATTCTCTGTGTCCCTGTCTCGATTGGGACCACGCTGCAGAGTACGGGCATCGGAATCCCGCAGAGGACGGTCTTCCTTTATATCGCCTTCGGGTCTGTCGCCCCTGTCCCGAGCCCTTTGCGGGGCGGTCTGGGGTTCATCCTGCTCGAATCGCAGGCGATCCTGCTGCCTCTGGCCCGGACGGTCCAGATCCTGCTGCCCTTGGCGTCGTCCCTGTTCCGGCTGGGCGGCAGCGACCGTCGCCAACGCCAAAATGCCTGTTGCGGCAAATAATATCCTTCGTTTCATCGTTTGGCTCCTTTCATTTTTATCTCTTTTGATTTCATTCCATCGACCATTTTTCCACAAAGCACGCTTTTCATACCGATAGTGCGGCTCATTCCCGATGGGTAACACAATGAGAAAGAAATTATAAGAAAGCAGATTGAGTCCGGCCCAGGAGACTGCAAGCGAGAATGAAGGAAGATTTCTATTTGTATTGGTAACGGGTAAGAGTTAGAATGGTATCATTAGGCAAACAGGCATATTGCCAGAAGGGGGCAAAATTATGTGTAAATCAGAAGGAGAAAAACCATGAAAACACTATCGATTCAAGTCATTCTTATGTCGGTTTTATGCTGTGCCGCGATCACATTTGCCGGCGAGGGCCGGGAACGGCTGGAAGCACAAAAACAGGCCTTCATGCAGGAGATGGAACAGGCGAAGATACGCATCGAACAGCTTCGTACCGAGGCGATGGAGCATGAGGCCCAGGCCAGAGTCTTACAGGCTGAGGCGGCAAAACTGGAAGTACAGATCCGCAGAGAACTGGAACAACAGAAAGTACGCTTTGAAATGGCGGACATGGAGCTAAAAATGCATCAGATGCGCCAGGAAGCGGAACATCTGCAGCAAGAAGGGCACGTGGATGAAGCGCATGAACTTCGAGCTCAAGCCGAACAGATCGAGAAAAAATTAAACCGCCGGGTGGAAGAGGCAAGAAACCGGGAACGAGGCGAGGCAAAGGAACAGATTGGGCATCTGCGCGAAATGGCCGGGCAGGCGAAGCGCGAAGGACAGCTTGAAAAGGCGGAGCGTCTTTGGGCGGAGGCGAAAGAAATAGAGATGCGTCTGCAAAGGGAGAAGGAAGGAGACGAGAAGCGAATCCATGCCGAACAAATAGATCGCAAAATTGACCAATTGATGAAAGAAGCCGAACGGTTGGAACGGGAAGGGCATTCAGACGAGGCGCATGAACTTCGCGCCAAGGCCGAGAGAATCAAAGCCGAAATCGTTGAGAAGGCCCCGCCTGGGCCGGAGGATTTACAGCAATTACGAAAACTATTGATAACCGAGTTGGAACGCGCCCGCCGGGAGGGTCGAGAACACCAAGCCGCTCAATTGAAAGAAGAGATCGTTGGAATAGAACGCCAGATACCCAGGAAGGAAAAAGCCGACAATGCCAGCGAGGATTTGCGCGAACAAGTTCGTCATCTGAAGCAGCAGGTAGCCGAATTACGAGAAATTGTCGAGGGCATCAAGCGACAGTTGAAGTAAGGTAAAAAACCAAGAAAACCAAACCTCCGAAAACCTGTCGAAGGTCTGGTTTATTATGGCTTTTGAAAATGCCCGTGAGTTGAGTTAGTCGGCTTCTTTGAGCCATTGGCCTGCCAAAACCGCAAAATCACGCAGGTCGATTATTTCGTCCGCGTAGTAATCAAAGGGGGGAAAATCCTGTGCCTGGCGTAACCAGTTGGCGCTTAACGCCTGCAATTTTCCCAGATACAAGGTATGTAAGGCCTGAAGGTCCTTTACAACGACAGTATCCCCTTTTGCCTCCGCCCGTGTCTGGGGTTTGTAGTAGAGATACGCGGAACTGTCCGGTACGATCGCACGAACGGGAAATCGAGCCTTGACCTGGAATGGGAAGGTCCGTTGCTGGCCTGCGGATAAGCCGTCGATATACAGGATCACTTTACGGCCGGCAACCTCCGTCCGGCTGACGAGTTCTGCTTCGACAAGGGCATCCAGAGATTCAGGCACGACGGAAAAGCCGGTTGGAACTCCGACATCGATAATCATCATTCCTGACTGGTCATCGGGGCCAATGTAATGCACTGTAGCCGTTACATTTACAATGTCATCCACCTTTACTGTTTTGGTATCATATGTTACTTCCAAATTCATTCCGTTTTCAATGCAGTCATGGTCCAGCAATACATGGAAACGCCGGACGAGTTGGAATCGAACTTCTCCGGTGCCCGTCGCTGTTAGCTCAATACTGTCGGTCAGGGGTAATTCCGCAATCTGCAGGACGTCGAAGTTGGTTTCATCCATATGGAGTTCAGCAAGAACAGGGCCTGTCCCTTCTTGCGTCGTCTGACGCGCGATAAGAGTCAGATCCACATCGCGTGCCTGGTTACGGGCGGCTGTCATCAGGATTTTGAGGCCCATGACGGTATCCTGGGTATTTCCAAAACCGCCCCGGCTGTTTTGCTGCAGCGAAATCCATTGGATCACTTCGTTGGCCTGGGGCATGTCGTATTCCATCATGGCCAAACCTGCATAGGCGGTGGTTTCCACGCCATAGGGCTCCCAATGCATGCCGTTTTCGTCGCGGATGGCCAGTTCCAATAACCGGTCTAACACCTCTTGCGCGGCGGGATTTTGTGATTTGCTCAGAGCCAGCGCCGCGATGGCCAGGGCATAGGAATCGTCCTGTACGATTGCCAGTTTGGAGGCCAAATAGGCGATAGCCTGGTCGACGACCGCCGGTGCGGCCTGACCATAGTCCAGAAGCGAGATCAGGACGAACGCCGTCAGGGTAAAATCGCCGTTCATACCGCCGATCATTTCCTGGTGATGGATAAAACCGACCGGTTCCCAGGAACCATCCTGTTTCTGATGTTGTTCGATCCAGACGGCGGCGTCGGCCAGAATTCCCTCGTCGATAGCTTGAAAGTCCCTGGCCCCGCTGAACACATCCAGCACAAAGGCGGTCAGCCACAGGCTGCCGGATGGATCGCTGTCGCCGAAAGCGGAAAACGATCCCTCCTGGCGACGATAGGTCAGTTGTCTTTGATAACCGACCGTAATAAAATGTTCGGCCTTGGCGCGGATTTCGGGCGTGAGCTGGCCGGTCGCATCCAGATAGCGAAGGATTTCGATATCGGGCGCCAGAAAGATCATGTTCTGTTCGCCGCAGCCATAGGGCATGCCCAGCAAATCCTCCACGCCGTTGATGCTTTGGGCCACCAGGCTGGGCGTGACGCTCAACAGAAGTGTCCCGGAATCGGGGACGCGGTATTCAGGCATGGCGGCCACGAGTTGGATCGTCTGACCTGCCTCGATCATCCCATTGGTTACCATTTCGCGTTGTGTACCTTCCGGCTCCACAAGCAGTTCTTTGCGAACGGCATCCGCCCGCAAAGGCGAGCGTAACGTTACCTCAACCGGATGTTGTCCGGTCTGAGTTGGTCGAATGGTAAAAGAGGCCATACTCACGGCATTGGCGGCGACATCAATATATTGCACAGCCGGATCCAGCAGGTCGAACCAGTCGGCTGTGGCGAGGCTTACCTGGACCTGTTGCGGTTCATCGAGGTAATTGTAAATCTGGATACGGAGGGGGAATTGTTCCCCGCGGGTGACGGCATAGGGTAGATCGGGTTCCCCGAAAAATTCCTGAAAGACCAGCAGAGAGGATTCGGCCATACCCAGTCCCTTATCGGAGGTGGATACGGCATGGATGCGCCAGGTGGTAATGCTGTCCGGCGCGGTAAGGTCCAGCGAGGCCATACCCTCCGAATCGGTCGTCAGTTCAGGCATCCAGATCCAGGTTTCCGGGAAAAACTGGCGGACCCGGGTCACCTCCGCAAGGCCGGAATCATCGATGCCCCCGTTTCCTCCCGCCGTTGCGTCGACATCTTCGAGCCAGCGATCCCATTTCCAGAGCCATTGTTCCTGCGGCACCTGCACCCGGCTCGAAGCGACTACCTGAATGTTGGCTTCATCAAAGACGGCCGTCGCCCCGCTGTTGTATTCGTAGGGATGCTCTTCGATCTGAGGCTGCATGAACAATCGCTCCAGTTCCTTGAAGACCTCGGCCATATTCAACCGGCCCTTGTTCAGGGCATAGACGGATTCGTCCACAATCGCCAATCCTATCATCGCCTCTTGATCTGTCTGGAGGGAAAGCTGTACCGCTTCGCCGGGAAGAGCCTGGTTTTTGTCGAAATGTACGTCAAGGGCTGCCAACTGATCCATCTCTACCTCGAAAGAGAGGCCGTCGGCGGCGATCTCGTTGTTGGGATTGATGATATAGGCGACCACTTTGGCCGTGGGAAACATAGCCGGAGCGGCTTGAAATCGAATCGTTTCTTCGGTCGTAAAGCCCGACCAGACGGTTTGTCCGCGGGCATACACATCATAATAGATCGTTACCGGGTGGGTCTTCAACACGTCAATCTCAATCATCTCTCCGATGGAGACAGGGGTATCCGACGAGCGGCTCAGCGAGATAAAACTGTCGGTCGGCGAGGTGGAGGCATAGATCGTCAATTCTGCCTGAGCCGTTGCTTCGCTGTTTTGTGCCTTGCTGATCAGATGGGCCCAGGCGACGTCTTTGGGGGCGTTTAAAGTGGTACTTGTCGAGCCGGTAAATGTCGGAATCGAAAGGGTTTGCCGCCCTAAAACCTGCCATTCCCGGCTGAAGTACTCGCACACGATATCGACTGAGACGGCCACAGGAAAACCTTCCTGGTTTTCCGCGATTAAGGTAACCTGAAAAGGTGAGTCAGGCACGATATTGCGGGAGCGGGCGATCAGTTCGTGATGAATGGTCGAATCCACGATTTTCAATAGTTTGGTGGTTTTTTCCTCATGCCCCGACGGATCGCTCACAATCGCCTCCAACTGGACGGTCCCAGCGCCCCCAGCGCTGTGCGTGCCTGCGATATACCCGACCGGCGGCAAAGTGAAATTGACCTTGCCGTCTTCCAGATTCGCAGAATAGGTTGCATATTCCTCCCAGACTCCCACATATCGACTGGCATGAAGAGTTGCTGTGCCCTCGACGATCTGGCCAAAGAAGTAGTTGGCCTTGATCTGGCCGGTGATTTCCTCATCCACAAGGAAGTAATCTCGCGGCGTTTCAAGATCCACCTCGAAACGGGGAAGGACATATTTTTCCACGCGGACATCGATGCACGAGGAGGCCGATTCGGCATCGGCGGTGATCTTCCACGTTCCGAGGTTTAACTCCGTGGCCAGCGGCAAATCGAATGAGGCGACGCCGAAGGCATTGGCCACAAGGGCCTTGCGGAAAATTTTAATCCCTTTCCCATCGGAAACCTGCACTTCCAGGGGCATTGGTTGGGGGCGTAATTGGTTGGTCAATACCAGGATCCGTCCATGTATCGTTTGCCCCGGTTTGTAGATCGGCTTATCGGTTTCGATCAACAGGACGGGCAGTTTACGCAGTTGGATCGGAGCCGTCAGTGGATCTTCTACCCCCTCGATATCGAGTTGCAGGGTATAACTGCGGGGTTCCAGACTGGGTAAGTTCAGGATGACGCTGAGTCGTCCGGCTGTATCTGTTTTGCCGGAGAATAGAGGCGCCAGGGTTGTCGGATCGGTCCAAAGTCCGATTTGAACGGCGCAGGCGACGGGAGAATTGTCTGATGCTTGAAGCGTGGTTAGAGAAACTGTGGCCTCGGAACCGGCGTAAACCGTTTTAGGAACGAGAGCTACGGCAATGGTGGAGTCTTCGGCCTGTATCTGGGGGATGAGAACAAAGAAAAAAAGCCCTAACGTGAATAAATGCGAATAGAAGTTCTTCTTATTCATCGGTAACCTCCTTGAGTATAAAGGTTTAGATAAGAAATGCCCGAACGGGGTATAAATCCAGTATATACGCCAAACAGGATGCGCTCTTGGGAGCACATGTTTCAGTTTTCATCCCTTACGGCAAAAACCGTATGTCCTTCTATAGATACTATACAGGGATTTGGAATGTTTTCAACAAAAAGACGGATTGACTCAGCCTTTGTTTCTCTTATGCAGAGGATTACTGTACGGTGAAGGTAGAAGCGGCCGAATCCCCCGTTCCGGCGATACAAAGCAGGCGATACCGGCCGGGCGCCAGCCGCAGCAGCGAAGGATCCGCGATTAACTGGTTGTTGAGAAACCAGGTCAGGGGAATCTGTTGATTCACTTTGGGCCGTATCGTTAGGGGCTGGTCCATAGCAATAAAGAGGCGTCCATCAGCCGGTTCCAGAATCCGCAGGTCGGATTGAGTTGAATTTGGCCTGGGGATCGGTCTTGTAACAACGATAGCCGAGGGCGATGGAGGATCTATGTCATTCCGCAGGTCGGGAAGAAGAAATAATTTTGCCAATAATGGTTCGGCCGCTTCAGCGCCGACGTAGGCCAATCGACCCGTTCCCCGGAATCGACCAACCCAGACCCCTATTGCAAAGCGGTGATTATGCCCGACCGCCCAGGCATCCCTCCGGCCGGAACTGGTGCCGGTTTTCCACATGAACCAGGGGATTTGGTCAGGATTCGTATCTTCCATCCCCGTTGGACGCCGATGGCGGCAAGAAAGGATCTCGTTGACCGTAGCACAGACATTGGCGTCCAGCACAAAGGTTTCCTTTTGTACAGGATCGTCAGGGAAAAGGCGAGCCGGCCGGGCCATTCCCCTTCTGCCGAACAGGGCGTAGGCACTGGTCAATTCCAGAAGCGATACTTCCACGCCGCCGACAACCAGGGCCAGGCCGGCGTTGCGATTGACATTACTGGGCAAGGAAATCCCGGCCGATTCAAGAATTCCATAACATCGGGCCAGACCGATATGGCCGGCGATATACAGGGCGGGGATATTCAGCGAGTCGGTCAGGGCCTGATGGACCGGGACGGGACCGGAATAGGTGCGGTCAAAGTTTTCCGGCTGCCAGCCGGCCAGATCGAGCGGGATATCATAGACGATGGAATCGGCGGCCAGCCGTCCACCCTGAAACGCCGTCGCGTAAATAAAGGGTTTCAGGGCCGATCCCGGGCTGTGCCGGCTAAGGGCGGCATTGACCTGACCGTCTTTGGGGTCATGGAAATCGCTCGAGCCGATCAACGCTACAATGGAGGCCTGTTCGATGTCGATCACGACCGCGGCCAGCTCTGTTTCCGCGGGTAAGGTTGTCAGGTGTTCCCGGGTGTGTCTTTCGATTTCCGTTTGAATCGACAGGTTGATGGTGGTCCTGCCGCCAGCCGGACGACGAGACAAGGCCATCCATGCGGTATGAGGAGCATGTATTTGTCGTTCTAAAGGATGCGATGGAGCTCCGGCGGCCAACGCTTCATCTCGCTGGTGTTGTAAGAGGATTCCCTGCTCGTACATGCTTTGCAGGACAATGCGGGACCGTTGCAGGGCCGCTTCGTAATGAATCCTTGGATTATATCGGGAAGGGGATTTGGGCAGGCCCGCCAAAAGAGCCGCTTCCTGCAAGTTCAAATCTCGCGCGTGTTTGGAGAAGTAGAGCAGCGATGCCGCTTCCACACCGCGGATATTACCTCCATAAGGAGCCATGTTCAGATACGTCTCAAGGATTTGCTCCTTTGTTCTGATCCGATCCATCTGTAAGGCGCGAAAGGCTTCGATTCCCTTGGCGGTAAGGGTCCTGGGCCGGTCTTCCATCATGCGGCACACCTGCATGGTCAATGTGCTGGCGCCGGAAACCACCCGGCCTGCGGTGATGTTCTGGATCGCTGCTCGCCAGACAGCGAAAGGATCCACGCCGGGATGAGAATAAAAACGCTGGTCTTCCACTGCTATCGTAGCCTGAATCATCCAGTTGGATACATCGGAAAGCGGCACCGGAACACACCATTGCTGTTGTGGGGAAACGACACTGAGCATATACCGGCCATGGGCATCGAAGACAAACGGACTGGTCTGCCAGCGGTCGAGCTTGTGCAGCGGAAACGGGAAGGCAAACCATGCAATCGTCAGGCATAGAGCAAGCAGAAAGACTGTGACCAGCAATGCTTGCATGAAACGTTTTCGATATCGTCGGATTTTGCCCTTCCGTTGGATCATGGCTTGACGATGACCCTTCCGATTGGACCCATGGCGGCGACCGCCGGATCGTACATGCACGAGGCCTGAATCGGCGGCGCATCGAACTGTCCGGCGGTAACCACGCGCAGGGAATAGGTAAAAATCTGTGTATGTTGGGTTGCCGTACAGAACAGAACCACTCGATCATCGAGAAATTCGATGTGTTCTGGGTGATGGCTGCCGGAATTGTTATTCTGGGCGGATGTGATCAGACGAGGATTCTCCACTTCCATCCCGCCAGGCAGGGCATCCACAACGGCAATATTGCCGACATTGGATCTATCCGCGGTTGTAACAAATACTTTCACATGGATTAGATCGCCGACATGCAGATTGTTCGGATCGATGGTTGTTCCTGCGCGGTCCACCCACCGCCGTTCAACGGTAAGACGTCGGCTGTAGGGTTGAATCAATTCTGTCTTTACCAGCCCTTCGGAACTGAGAGCCAGATAGATGGCGCCCTGTCCTGTGGAGGCGATTTGGATCGGTTTTGACCAGGGATTGACGTTGGCGGTTAAGGGCTCTTCATGCGTAAAAGAGAAGCTCTTTCCATCCGGCAGATCCACGGTTCCGGCAAAGTCCGGCGGATTCTGTTGGGAAAAGGCCTGGTATCGGATCAGGGCCATCAGGGCGGCGGCGTTCTCCAGTGTGCTGGCCCAGGCCCCCTTGGAGCGGGCATCCATGACCTGTTTGGCCAGAGGACCTACCATCGGATGATCCGGCTGGATTTCCAGAAGCACAGCCAGCCAGACGGCATGCTGCTGCAGATGGGAAGTCAACCGATCGCGGGTCGTCGTCGGGATGGTCATATCCATCAATTGAGCCGGCAAAAGAGTACGTGCCTTGTCTGTCTGCCCTGCAGCATGGAAAGCGGCCGCCAGATGCGCCCGTCCGGCCAGGTCCAGTTTGTCCGCCAGTTCGGCAAGGCGGTTCATCCAGCCCAGCCGGGGCCGGTCGAATCCGCTGAGCACATGACATATCAATGCCAGCGTGTTTAGGGGTATATCTTCGTATGTGGCATTTAATCGACTGTCCAGGTACTTGAGCAGCTCATCCCGGAATCGCGGATCGATCATATGACCGGCCTGCACTGCCTCCAGAATACACCATCCGGCATAGGCCGAGCCCCATTCCGAAGGATGCCTCCCTCCCGTCCAGAAGCCCAGTCCGCCCGAAGGGGTCTGCATGGCCCAGAGTCGTATCATTCCCGTCTGGACCATCGATTGAATTGTGGAGGTTCTTGATGCATCCAGGATTTTTGGAGCGTATACCAGAGCAAACAGGCGGCTGGTGGTCTGTTCCAGGCAGCCGTAGGGATATCCGATCAGGCGTTCCAGGACCGGTTCCAAATGGATCGTTGGCCGGCCGCTGATCGTAAGGGTCAATTGTTGCGTCCCTTCAAGAAAGGCCTCAGAAGGTTCTATGGTTATTTTCTCCCCGGCTGTGAGGGTGCGAAGTCCCACTTCCGTGTGGACGGCAGTGGCCGGTCGGACCGGCAAAGAGGCTGTTTTCTCGGTTGTCCATGGGGAATCGGCCGGATCGGTCTGGACTGCGCTGATCTTGATCTCTGCGGGACCAACTTTGATAGCGTTAACATTTAAAGTATGAGTAACAGAGCTGTTTGCAGGGACCGTGACCGTTGCGTCGTTGTTGAGAATTTGTAGTATGCTGTTTGATACGGCATTCAGGTGGGCCCGAATCGGCTTGTCGGTGGTATTGAATATCTTGGCCGGCGCTTCGAACGTATCGCCCGGCGCTGCAAATCGAGGCCAGCCTGCTTCGATGAACATTTCGGTCGTCAGGATGACCGGCTTATGCATTTTGCCATATCGGTCATGGTCAACGGCGACGGCCATAATCCGCATTTGTCCGATTAGTTCGGGCAGAGTCATAGAGAGACTGGCCCGGCCTTCGGAATCGACCTGTACCGCCTGCCGCCAGATGACATCCGGTTCCTTATAGCGAACCTGTACGGGATTTCTCCGAAGCGCCCCGATGCTGTGGCGCGGGCTGTCGGCCCCGATGCGGGTAAAATTCTCCGGACGTTCATAATCCGGCAGCAATCGGAAGAACAGATCGGCTGTCCAGACCCCCGGCTGTCGCGGACTGAGGAAGAAAGCAAACGGATCGGGCGTCTCATAGGCCGTCGGCAGGAGAATCCCCTCGTCGACCGCCCAGAGGTGGATGAAGCCGGGATCGTTGGGATCGATGGGCGGATCTGTCCGGACGGTTATATCGATCGTCTCTTTTGGCCTTGCCCTTTGGGGGGCCGTAATTTCCACAGGCATTATGTCTTTGCCGTGATCGAACCGGATCCGCTTCATTCCCATCGCTCGATGGGGAAGCCACAGCTTATCTGCCGGATCGACGGCTCGCACTACCGTCGCGGACAAATACGCCCCCCCGCGCAGCGTTATTTCAAGAGGCACTTCGACCTCGGCGGTGTTGTTTTGCAGATCCGTAACCAGATAATAGACGATACGATCGGTTTCCAGGGCCAGAAAGAGAGTGCCGGAAAGGGGGCTGCGAATCAGCGTTTTGACCGTTGTACCCGGTTCGTAGATTTCTTTATCGGTGATGATTTCAAGTCGGTCCGGCTGGTTCATGGCCAGGCTCTGATCGACCCCATGTTGAGAGGCGTACAGATCAATCCGGGTCTGGCTGTGCGTTTCGGGGCAGGAGATCAGGAGTCTGTAACGGCCGGCGTCTTTACAGGTAAGCTGAATCGATCCTTGTGAGGTCTGATCCGGTTCGATGGTATCGGCAAAGACCTGTTCCAGTTGTTCGACGGAACGCCATACATGTCTTCCATTCACTTCCTGCAGGGTTGTTTCATACTGCACGGCATAGAGCTTTATCAATAATAAGGAAGGAGGCATTTCCATCTCGTTTGTATTGAGACTGATCCAATCCGCCTGGTAAGGCTCGCCGGGGACTACGAGCGTGCCGGCGGGGAGTTTCAGACCGATATGATGACCCCGTCGATCCACCAGGACCGAGCCGTTATCGCTGACCGACCGGGAACCCGGTTCCGTGACTGTGGCGGTATAAAACATACGATAAAAATTATCTTGTACATGATTGGGAATCGTCTGTTCCAGGATTGCCTTGCCCTTCTCATCGAGTGTCCCGACCGTTTCCGGCAGAATCACCGGTCGTGACGTTGTCGGCTCGCCAAAGGTGAAATCACGATGGTTTTGGCTTGAGAAACGAATCGGTTGAAGGCGGGCCTGGACTTTAGCGGGTAAGGCAACCGCCGGAGCATCCCAGAGATACTCAGCCGCTATTTTGATTACCGGTAGTGTATTGGGATCATATCGTTCGGCGGTTGGCGCCGCCTTGACACGGATCCGCTGGGGCAGGAAGGTCTCGACAAAGGCATAGGTCGAGCCGATTACCTCCTCAGAGCCGGGCAAAGTGGTTTCGAAGGTATAAGCTCCCGTTTGCGAATCCTCACGGGTAGGGAAATCCAAGTGGAAGAAACCCTGTTGAGGCTCTTCTCGTTGTATAATCGGATCATCCACCATGCGTCCATCGGGCTGTATGATTTTGATCCGAACCGGGAATGCCGGCGGAGTCTGTCCGGTACTACGTCGGAGTATTCCCGTCAAATGAATGGTGTCTCCGGGTCGATATACGCCCCTCTCCGTGTACAGCATCGCCTCGATATCCTGCGGATACGCTCTACCGGACTGCTCGATGTCGTCGATCATCCACTGGTTTTCATCCGGCTTCAGATAACTGTTATCTTCGCCTTTTTGGGCGGTGATGATATACAGGCTTCCATCCGGTCCGTTGCCGGCGAAGGACAATCGTGCGATGCCTTTGTCGTCCGTGACGGCGGTTGCCAGGGGCTGATTGTTATAGGTGATTCCCTGGACCTGCACGCCTTCGAGGCCCCGCCCATGACGAATGGAGCTGACCCAGACCAGATAACCATCCTTATCGGACTTGGCGGTAATGGCCAGGTCCGTGACCGCCACGAGGATATGATCGCTGGCCCAGTTGTTGTTAATGCCGCGGGCATGAATGGAATAGATGCCCGGACCGGGCTGGATCAGGTCCTTTAATTCCATGGCCAGATCTGTGATCTTATTACGGGGGGCATCAAACGCGACGGTTTTTTCCGGAAGCAGGCGGGAGGTTTGCGGATGATATCCGTCATGCAGATGTTCGACCAGGTTGTTGTTGTGGACGCGCCATGCCGTGAATTCCAAACCGGGTACATTGACAGCTTTCATTTCGAGGGTACGACTGCCGAAGGGTGACAAAATGCCGCGACTATGAGAAAAGGAGACACCGGGACGTCGCTCGGGCATGTCCACTGTGACCGAGACGTCCTGGCCCAGCGTCTGGTCGTCTTGTGCCAGCAAAATGCCCGGCACGGTCACCGTGTATCGATGGCCTGCCAAAAAGCCGCCCGATAAGACTACGTTCTTGCCGCTGCGGTGGGTTTTCAATTCCTCCGGCGATGGCGCGACGGCGATCGCAGGCAAGTCCTGTGTGCGGCTGAGCGGTTCGGAAAAATGCATGCAAATGGTTCCGTTGTTATCGTACTGGTCGATTTCGCTGCTTGCGTCCAGGAAACAAAAACCGGGAGAAAAGACCAGTTGCCGGATCACCTGTCGACCGAGCGGCAGATCGGCTCCGGGACCGGCCAGGTCTTCGTGCAACTGGATGGAAAGGTGATTGGACGTCGGCCGGGGAATTTGCAGAACAAGGCGCTCGTCGGAGGCTTTCGTCAGGCAAAGAAAATCTGTGAGGATTGTGTTTCCAGGACCCATGTCTCGCAATTCCATATGCCGAAGCAGATCGCGCGGATCGACCGGTTGATTGAATTCCAATTCAATGGTCACATGGGATGGATTGGCTTCGATGGTGCGGTGGTTCAGCAGTTGAAGCGCGGCGGTTTGCAGTTCAATGGGTTTGGCTTCGAGGAGCATTCCGGTACGAGCCTTGAATTGTTCCGTGCAAGCGGCCGTAATCTTTCGGCCGGGGGGCAGCGGTTTGTCGAAGACATAATCCAATGCGTTTCGGTCACTCCAGATCCATTTCCCGGGCCAGGCTGGTATCAGCCTAAACAACTCTCGTTGCTCGGCCAGACCGATAAGATCGGCAGTAATAAGATTGCGATCAAAGCCCAGACGCAGGCGATCCGGATTGGCGTCGTTCGGACTGAGATAACCGAAGGTTAACAGAACAGTTGCTTTTGGCCTCTTCGATAAACCATAAAAAATCCCGACCAAACCCAGTGTGTTTACGATCACAAGGATTGCAGCCAGAACAACAAATCGATTCGCAGGTCGGTTCATACGTGCTCCTTCCATTTGCCTGGACGTCCCTGAAATACTCCCCTCGGAACCGGTGGCTGGAGATGATCATTCGAGTCGCGGTGTTTTAAGCGGCGACGAAAACGAAATCCTCGGAGGCCATCCATTCAAATAGTAACACGGATTTGACAACAGGCAAATAAAATGAAAAGAAAGAATGCAATCAGGCAAAAAAATTTCCCAAGACAAGAAGAAATCCGAGAATGAGACTCCTGTTTTGAAGAAGTGGCTTTTATGTCCTATTCTTCCAAAACAAGAAGTTCCACTTTTCGAAACTCGCAGGGATGGCTCTCGGCCTGAAGGGAGATATACCCCTCCGACAGCAGCAGGTCGGGGCCCTGGATCAGTTTTTTAGCATCGGCGTCGCCTTCGTCCAACTGCGGTTTTTCGTACTCGAGAACGACTTGGCCGTCTATGATATGCCGGATGATTTCGCTGCCGCGGACCTCCACTTCGATCGTTACCCATTGATCGCCATGATAGGTTTTGGATGTGGAAGAAATACAATGCTGGGTGGCCAGCTTGCCGTCCATGACGACATGGGTGCCGGGCGTGCAAAGATTGCCGGTGGATCGTTCGTCGGATCCGTTGCCGCCGAGCAGTTGGACTTCGATACAGACAGGAAAGCTCTGGTCTTTGGCCATGGTCTCGGGCGCCTGGCAATGGAGCATCAGGCCGCTGTTGCGAAAGGCCCAGCCGGGGCCTCCGGGCGTCTGTTCGCCCAGAAAACGATACTCGGCCCGCAGGATATAATGGGAGAACTTGTCCTTGAAAAAGAGGTGGCCGAATCGCTCGTTAAAGGTATCGTATTGATCGTATGCTACTTTCAGCACTCCACTTTCGACCCGGAAGGTATCCCCGAAATTTTCTCCCAGCTCATACCCTCGGATTTTAACCGTCCAGCCATCGAGATTCTTTCCGTTAAACAGGGAGATCCATCCCTCTTCGATAGGCTTCTTCTGGAGCAAGGAGCATCCTCCGATAAAAAGGCCGAAAATCATGCTCAGAACCGACATGGACAGGATAACAGGGTGACCCGTGGCAGGATAAAATTTCATTTTATTCTCCATAAACAGAAGGATCAAACGTCTTCTAAAAATGCCGTATTCCCGAAAAAATAGCACTTCTCCTTGAAATTTCAAGGATTTTTGTTATAATGAAATAACGCGGGGAGCGATATGTGGGTGGTCCACAGTGGGGGATTGAGTCCATCTTCTGGAGAAGGGATTGGATGCCGATGAGAAAGCGAACTTCACCGCAGAATATCATAGTAGTTCTTGTTTTTGCCCTCTTTTTATGGATTGCTCAGCCGGGCCTGGCGCTGGTGATCAGCGAGATCATGTACCATCCTGTGGAAGAAGGGGAGACTCCCTCCGGGGACGAGACGCTTGAATTTATCGAATTATATAACGACCGTGCCGTCTTGGAAGACCTTGGCGGATTTACGTTCACCAATGGGATAGAATACACGTTTCCCGCTGGAACCATTTTAGGGGCCAGGGAGTATCTGGTGGTCGCCCGCGATCCGGATGCCGTAGAACAAGCCTATGGGATTACCGGGCTCTATGGCCCGTTCAGCGGCCGATTGAACAACGATGGCGAGAGGGTCGAGTTATCCAATGCCAACGGACAGATCCTCTTTTCGGTTCGGTATAACGATACCTGGCCGTGGCCGAACTCCCCCGATGGAACTGGACATACCCTGATCCTGGCTACCTTGGGCGGGGATCCGGAAGAGGCTTCAACCTGGGCCGCAAGTACCTTTATTGGCGGAACGCCGGGGCAACCGGACCAGTCGCAGGTGGAACCGGAAGACCCGACGCTGATGACGCTGGTGGATATTGGACATGCAGGTCGGTATTTCAAGGGAACACAGGAACCTTCGCCGGGCGCCGGCGGGGCGCCGACGATAGCCTGGACCCAGATCGGCTTTACCGACAATCCCGCGACTACGGCATGGCTGGATGGAGCCAACGGATACGGGTACAGTAGCCAGGCAGATGAATTGCAGTATATTCGGACTATCCTGAACGATATGAACGGAGGGTATTGGTCGGTCTATGCCCGGCTCCGTTTCGAGTTGACCCAGGAACAGATCGATAGTTTTTCCCAGTTGCGGGCCGAGGTGCACTATGACGACGGATTTGTGCTGTACCTCAACGGCGTCAGAGTGGCCGATTCGGGCGATATCCAGGGCAATCCGCCGGCGTATAACGCGCCCGGGGCCTCGTCCGGTTCGGAATTTACCGCCGCGAATCTGGACTTGACCGGTCGATTGAATCTGCTGGTTGCCGGCACGAATGTCCTGGCGATCCAGGCTCACAATTCGAGTCTGTCGGGCAGTTCGGATGGTCTCGGCGCCCCGGTCCTTCGCGCGGTGGTCGAACCGGAAAATGGAGGCGGCGATAACATTCATGCTCGTCTGCTGATCAACGAACTATTAACCAACAGCGATGCCGATCCGGGCCTGGACTGGCTGGAAATCTACAATCCCGGCCCCATGGCAGTGGACCTGAGCAACCTGTATCTAAGCGAAGGACGGTTTGACCTGTTACAGTATAAACTGCCCGATGGCGTAGTATTGCAGCCGGGCGATTTTTATGCTGTAACGCAGGGTACGCCTCCCAATGGTTTTCCGTTTGGTCTTGGCTTTGCCGGAGAGACGGTTTTTTTAACCGCCGCCACGGAGGATGCGGTCCCGCAGCCGATCCGCGTGCTGGATGCCGTGCGGTTTGGCGTGGTCCCTTCCGATGTCACCCAGGGACGCTATCCGGACGGGGCAAACAATCTCATAGCCCTGAGCGAACCGACCTTCGCCGCTTCCAACACCCGCCCCCTGTTGAATGCTATTGTGATCAATGAGATCATGTACCATCACGGCACGCGGAACAAGGAGTATGAATATATCGAGTTATACAACCGGGGAGAAAGTACGGTGAATCTGCTTGGCTGGGCGCTGGAGGATGCCGTCGATTTCCGTTTTGAGACCGCGGTCAATCTGGAGCCGAGTCAGTATCTGGTGCTTGCTGAGGATCCCAACCTGCTGGCCGCAACCTATCCCAATCTGGTCAAAGGCGTAAACCTCTTCGGGCCCTGGGAAGGGGATCTGGGCGATCACAGCGAACGGATTCGCTTATCTTATCCGATGCAGGATATCAATCCCGATACGGGCCTGCTGGAAACCTTCCTGATCACGGCCGATGAGGTGACCTATTATGACGGCGGGCGATGGCCGAGCTGGGCGGATGGGCAGGGCGCCAGCATGGAGCTTCGGGATCCCGACAGCGACAACAATCTTCCTGATGCATGGGCCGATAGCGATGAGAGCGCCAAAAGCGCATGGAAACAGTATTCGTTCACCATCAACGCGTCCGATCCCCAATACACCCATGATCAGATTACCGTATTCGGAATGTTTCTGCTCAATCGAGGCGAGGCGCTGATCGATAATGTCGAATTGATTGTCAACGGTACAGACCGTTTAAGCAACGGCGGTTTTGAAAGCGGCCTAACCGGCTGGCGCCACCTGGGCAACCATGTTCGTTCGTATGTAACGGCAGATGACTATCGATACGGCACGCAATCCCTGCACCTGATCGCCACCGGACATGGCGATCCGGGCGCCAACCGCATCAATCAATCGATAACCGGGGTAAATGCCGGATCGGTAACATTCCGTTTCTGGGCCAAATGGTTGAGGGGAAGCCGTTATCTGCTGCTGCGGACCTCGCGCGAGCGAGCCCCCGTGCAGCCGCCACGGCCTTCCTATGCCTTCGAACTGGATATGCCGCTGAACCAGGGTACGCCCGGCATGCAGAATACGGCGTATACGGCCAATCGCGGCCCCGATGTTCTGCATGTCCGGCACGAGCCGGTCCTGCCGGCCGACAACGAGCCGATTGTGGTAACCGCACAGGTGACGGACAACGACGGGATTTTATCCGTCAATTTGTATTACCGATCTGAAGGGGCCGGTTCCTTTACGACAACCGCCATGATCGATGACGGTTCCGGGGACGACCAGATTGCCGGCGATAGCATTTATACCGGCACAATTCCCGGCGCCCCAACCGGCACGATGCGGGCGTTCTATATTCAGGCCTCCGACGGCT